>JBGPQZ010000010.1:0-24104 GCA_041489335.1 Methylomirabilia bacterium | reverse complement strand
ATCGTGCGACCCCAGTCCTGCAAATCGCGGATCACACAGGTCACGAGCTTGCGAAACTCGACGGGCGAGAGCTTGACCGCGCGCCCGATCGAGGTCGACATCGAGCGGACAGGCAGCATCTCGATGTCGCCCCCATGTGCCGCGCGGCGCGCCCGTGTGTACGCCACGCTAGCAGCGGCCATCCAGCCTGTCATCAAACAGCGCAGCCCGTAAACGTAAGGAGGGACCCGGCCGTAAGCGTGAAATATTCCATCTCGCGAGCGAGGCCACCGAAGAATTGCGGTGCGTGCAGGCCAGGCTGCCGCCTGTGGGATCCCGTGCCGCCATGGCAGCAGGATGTCGTCCCGGGATCAGGCGGGCGGGAGCTGCGCGGACACGCCGAGCTCCTGTAACACGGCCTCCACCCGGTTCCATGCCTCGTCACTGAAGGGGATACCCTCGCGAGTTCGCCGCGCCTCTTCTTCTCGATCTGGCTCACCCGGGATAAACACACGGTCCATTCCGGGGACGGGCCTCGCGCTCTTGACGTATGCGGTGAGCTGGTCTACGTGGCCGCGGAACTGATCGGGCGGCAGGAAGGGGGTCACGTCCAAGGCGAGGATGAAAATGCCATTCATCTCCTCCGGCCCCGGATGGGGATTGGGGAAGCCGGAGCCGGAGAGAATGCCCGACAGCACCTCGACCGCCAAGCTCAATGCGTAGCCCTTGTGGCCGCCGGCCGGCAGTAGCGCCCCTGGCGGCGCGCTGAAGAGGGAGGCGGGGTCTGTGGTCGGGTGGCCGTGGGCGTCTATGAGCCAGCCCTCGGGGACGGATTTGCCCTTCAACATGAGCTGCCGGACCTTTCCAGAGGCAGCGGCACTGGTGGCAAAATCGAAGACGATTCCCGGTCCATCGGCCCCCGGGATTGCCATGGCGATCGGGTTGGTGGAGAGGCGGGCTTCCCGGCCGCCCCAAGGAACCACCACCTGACCCGACCCGGAGTCGTTGACGGCGGCCAGCCCGATGAGGCCGGCCGCCATGATTCGCTCGACATACTCGCCGACGCGACCCACGTGGTTGCTGTTCATTCCGGTCACGACCGCGATGCCGCTGGTCGTCGCCTTCTGGATCGCCAACCGGGTCGCGTAGCTCGCCACAACTTGTCCGAAGGCCTGCTGGCCATCCACCTTGGCGGCGAAGATCGTTTCGGCGACGGTGAGCGGCCGAGCGGCGGGGTTCAACAGGCCTTTCTTCCACCACTCGTGGTACTGCGCCAGGCGGAACGTGCCGTGGGAGTCGACGCCACGCAGATTGGCCCGGACCAAGTGGGCCGCCACCTCTTCGGCATCGTCCCGTCTCGCTCCCATTCTCTCGCAGGCACACGTGACGAGCCGCCGCAGCGCCTCAGCCTTCACGGTTCGCATCGTCGCCTCCCTGAAAAGACAGAAGGGACCGATCCGCAGATTCCGCAGATTCCGCAGATGGTACGGAGAAAATCGTGATCCGGTTCTTCAATCTGTGCAATCTGCGTAATCTGCGGATCAATTCCTCCCCGGTTCTCCTAGACGCCGGCGCGCTCGGGGCGCGGCAGGTTCGTTGCGAGCTCGATCAGGTGCCCTTCGGGGTCCTGGAGGTAGCAGAGCATTGCCTTCTCCTCCCAGTGAGGAAAGCTGTTTGACCAGGTGTGCGCCAGGGCGCTGATTGGATACCCCACCAGGACCTCGGTGTCAAGCGCGCGTGCACGGCTCTTGGCTCGTGGCAAGTGTCCTGCTCCCTTGCCGATCAGCCGTGGGCCATGAGCTGTTTGCCAAAGAAAAACCCCGGCGACGGGCTGCGTCGCCGGGGTTTGAGCGTCAATCTGAATGACGCGAGGTCTCGCCGTCTCCTACTGCTGCACCTGCTGCTGCACCTGCGCCGAGAGCTTTACGACGTTCGCGGCCTGCTTTCCCTTCGGGCCATCCACGACCTCGAATTCCACCTCCTGGCCCTCACTCAGCGAGCGAAAGCCCGTGCCCTGGATGGCGGTATAATGGACAAACACATCATCGCCATCAGTGCGCTCGATGAACCCGTACCCCTTCGCGTCGTTGAACCACTTCACCTTCCCGGTCAGCCTCACTTCAGAACCTCCTTGTTTCCTGCGTGATTGTCAGCGACGACGGACGCTCCAGGTCAACCTCCCGGGGTCCGCCTGCCATCCCCCCACGCCAGGGGCGGCGCAGACGAAAAAACCGCGACGGCGGAATCGTCACGCGATCGCGGCTCTGTTCCAGCTCAATTTGGCGCACAAAATACGTATCCGGACCATCAATTCCTGGTGTGTGCTGGGCTAAACGGCGCGCACGTTAGCGCGGGTCATTTTCCTTGTCAAGAACTTTCTTCGAAAAAACGACCGGTTGCACGCCATCGCCGACAAGCGGCGCACCCCCCCGTCGGTCTGCCGCCCTGGCGGCGGGATCACCTGCCGAGCGACCCCACGTCCGGACCCGAGAAGCCATCCGGGGCCGTCGTCAGGGTACCCACGCCCCAGAAGCCCAGCCGCTCCCCCGCCTGATAGTAAGCGGTCCGCACGCGATTCAGGTTCTTCGTGAAGACGAGGCCGACCTTCGCGAAGCTCTCGAAGATGGGTCCCTGCTCCTCGTTGATCGGGAGTGGGATGACCCTGGGGAGGCGATCCAGGTTGGCCTGCAGGGCCTTCGTCAGAGCGTTCAGGCGCTGGGAGATCTCCTCCTGCCCCTGGGCGGCGCGCTTCACGATGGGGGCGATGATCACGTCCACCCGCTCGCGCAGGCGCTGGACGGCGTCGGCGGCGATCGGCATCAGGTACGTCTCGGATGTCGCCTGGGCCAGGGTCGGCAGCGGGACGACCTCGACGCCGAGGTCTGCCAGAAACCGCTGGAGGAGGAGCCCCAGCCGCTCCTGCAGGAACACGTCGGGGACCGCCACCCGCTTCCAAGCCTTCACCCGGCCCGCCTGCCGCAGCCGCTCGACCTCGCCGTAGAGGCTGCGGCGCAGCGTTGCCACGTACCCGGCATCAACCTTGTACCACTTGCGAATCAGCCGCTTGCCGTAGAGCTGGATCCCGGCCGTGAAGACGTCGCGCCGGATCACGAGGCTGCGCAGGATGTTCCCCCACGAGTAAAACCTGCGCATGGCCCGCATGGCGCCGACCTGCAGCTCGTAGGGGGACATCTTGCGCGGCTGGTGGACGACGTGGTGGCCGTCATACAGGCTCCAGTCGCGCGTCAGGAGTTCCTTGTGACCGCTGGCGTACAACTGGTCCCAGTCGGGCGATCCGGGGGTGGGAGTCAGGATCATGAACTGGACGGACTCGAGCTTCCGCGCCTTGGCAAAGGCCGAGGTGGCGTCCAGGGTCTCCAGGTCGTCTTCGTCGGAGCCAATCACGAACATCCCGTGGATCTTGATGCCATGCGCGTGGAACCGCTCGATCGACCGCTCGATCTTGTCCAGATCCTGCTTCTTCTGGAACAGCTTGAGGGTCCGGGGGTTGATGGACTCGAAGCCCACGTAGACGTTGAAGCAGTTGCTCTGCCGCATGAGGGCGAGCATCTCGGAGTCGTCCACGGTCTCGGTCCGCACCTGGGCCCCCCATTCCGGGGTGAGCCCCTCGGCGATCATGCGGGAGAGCAGTTCCTTGGTGCGTCGCTTGTTGGCGGTGAAGATGTCGTCGGCGAAGAAGATGTAGCGGGCATCTTTGTGCTGGCGAAGCTCGGCCAGCACGCGCTCCACCGAATGCGTCCGGAAAACGTGCCCGTACATCCCGGGCACGGAGCAGAAGGTGCACGAGAACGGGCACCCGCGGGAGGTGGCGATGCTCACGATCCCGCCCGGCTTCCAGCCGTGGACCAGTCTGAAATCGGCAATGGGATTGACATCCAGGTCCCGGATCTTGGTCCGTTCCGGATTGTGGACCATCCGGCCGTCCCGCCAGTAGGACAGGTTCCGGATGGTGGCGAGATCGCGTCCCCCCTGGATGCCCTCCAGCAACTCCACGAAGGGGGCCTCCCCCTCGCCGCGGATCACGTAGTCCGCGTGCTGCAGCCCCTCCTCCGGGAGGAAGGAGGTGTGGGTGCCTCCGAGGACGACCGGGATGCCTGCGGCCCGGACCCGCTCGGCCAGTGCGTACGACGGCGGCGACGTAGAGGTGATGGCCGAAACCCCCACGATGTCGGCGGAGAGGACATCGTGCATGTCGATGGGGGCAATGTCTTCGATATACACCCGGACCTCGTATCCGAGGTTTTGGGCGATGGTCCCGAGGAGGACGGCCCCCAACCGTGGGATCGCCACGCGGCTGTAGATGTGCAGATGCGAAGACTTCGGCTCAACCAAAACGACCTTGCGCATGCCATACTCCTTCAATTGGCGTCGCCGCCCCGACAACTGCGGGGATGCCATGGGCAGCCGGCTCCGACCACGCCGCGTGGTCAAGTCAGTGAAAAGCGGAAAGCGGAACCGTATCGCATGGGTGGTGAGATGTCAATCCTAACGTGCAGTCAAGCATTGCGGTTTCACCACGGAAGCGCCGAAGAGGCCGCGAACGACCTGCGTGCTTCGTGCTGAACCGGACGTCGACATGGGACCCCCAGGGATTCCCCTTGGCGCTGCCAACCCACGCCTTGGTCTCGACGCGCCGTGAAGGACGTTGACAACTCTGGTTAAGCTGGTATAAAGGTAACCCAGCAGAAAATAAGGGAGTCGTGCGTATCCGGCCGGCCGGGCGCGCAGTTGCAGTTGCCGGCGAATGACGCACGGGAGCCGGATCGGGGCCAGAGGTCCCAGGGGGTCTCGGGCCGTGTTCCGATACGCCAGGGGAAGGATATGAACAGGATGATTCAAAAGGCCGTGTTTCCCGCGGCGGGGCTGGGGACCCGCTTCCTTCCCGCGACCAAGGCGCAGCCCAAGGAGATGCTGCCGATCCTCGACAAGCCCACGATCCAATACGTGGTCGAGGAGGCGGTGGCCTCCGGCATTCAGGACATCATCGTCGTCACGGGCCGCGGCAAGAACGCCATCGAGGATCACTTCGATCGGTCCATCGAGTTGGAGATGATGCTCACCCGGAAGGGGCGCCCCGACCTGGTGGAGGTCGTGCGGCAGGTCTCGGACCTGATCCAGGTGTGCTACGTCCGGCAGAAGGAACCACTGGGCCTCGGCCACGCTGTGCTGGCCGCGCGGGAGCGGGTCGGGCAGGACCCCTTTGCCGTCTTGCTCGGGGACGATATCCTCACGGGCCCCACCCCCGCCCTGCAGGAGATGATAAGGGTGTACGACGCGCATCGCTGCACCGTGCTCTTGGTGAAGCGCGTCCCCCGGGCGGAGGTCTCCCGCTACGGGGTGATCAAGGCGCGGCGCCTAGACGACCAGTTGTACCACATCATGGACCTCGTCGAGAAGCCGTCGGTGCGCGAGGCTCCATCGGATCTGGCGGTGATCGGCCGCTATATCCTGACGCCGGAGATCTTCCCGATCCTGGAGGGGACGACGGCGGACCGGACGGGCGAGATCCAACTTACCAGCGCCCTGAAGGTGTTGCTCAAGCAAAAGAAGCAGATGATCTACGCGCTCGAGTTCCAGGGGCGCTGGCACGATGCGGGGACGGTGCTGGGGTTCCTGAAGACCACCGTGGAGTTCGCCTTAGAGCGCCCGGACATCGCTCCCGCCTTCAAGGCGTTCCTGCGGGGGTTGGACCTGGGGGCGTACGGCGCCCCGGCTCCTCCCGGCGCGAGTGCGCCAGCGGAGGCGCGAGCACGCCAGCGAGGTTGCACTCCGCGGCCGCAGGCAGAACCTGGCCTAGCACGAGTAGGGAACGCTTCGGGGAACGGCTGATGCCTGTGTCCGATGGCGAGCGAAGGAGACTGCATGGTGATCAACCAGAAAGCGGACGGGATGGAGTCGGCTGAAGTCGGGGACCAGCCCGAGGGCGAGGCCGGCGGGGAACGGGCGCAGGCCGAGCGGAAGATGCCCTCGGAGATCCCGCTCCTGCCGGTGCGGGACGTGGTGGTGTACCCCTTCATGATCCTGCCGCTCTTCGTCGGGCGGGACAAGTCCATCCGGGCGGTGGACGAGGCTCTGTCGCGCGAGCGGCTGATCCTGCTCACGGCCCAGCGGGACGCGGAGGCCGAGGACCCGACCCCCGAGGATCTCTACGACGTGGGCACCGTGGCCATGATCATGCGCATGCTCAAGATGCCCGACGGCCGGGTCAAGATCCTGGTCCAGGGCGTCTCGCGCGCCAAGGTGCTCGGGATCACCAAGCGCGATCCGTTCTTCGAGGCCCAGATCAGTGAAGTGGCGGAGCCGGAGACGGCGGAGCCGGGGCTGGAGGCGGAGGCCCTGGTCCGCTCCGTGAAGGAGCAGGTGCAGAAGGGGGTGAACCTGGGGAAGGGGATCTCGCCGGACGTTCTGGTGATCATCAACAACCTCGAACACCCCGGGCGCCTGGCCGATCTCGTGGCCAGCAACCTGGACCTCAAGGTGGAGCAGGCCCAGCAGATCCTGCAGGTCTTGGATCCGGTGGCGCGCCTGAAGCGCATGGCCGAGCTCCTGGGCAAGGAGATCGAGGTGCTGGAGATGCAGCACAAGATCCAGACCCAGGCGCGGGAGGAGATGGACAAGACGCACCGGGAGTACTACCTGCGCGAGCAGCTCAAGGCCATCCAGAAGGAGCTGGGCGAAGCCGACGAGCGGAGCCAGGAGATCCAGGAGCTGGAGCAGAAGATCGAGAAGGCCAAGATGCCGTCTGCGGTGGCGCAGGAGGCCAAGACGCAGCTCGGCCGCCTCTCGCACATGCACCCGGATGCCGCCGAGGCGTCGGTGATCCGCACCTACCTGGACTGGCTGATCGACCTGCCCTGGGCCAAGCAGACCAAGGACAATCTCAGCATGGCGCAAGCCCAGGAGATCCTGGAGGAGGATCACTACGACCTGGAGAAGGTCAAGGAGCGGATCCTGGAGTACCTGGCGGTTCGCACCCTGAAGAAGCGCCAGCACAAGAAGATGAAGGGGCCGATCCTCTGCTTCGTGGGGCCGCCGGGCGTGGGCAAGACCTCGCTGGGCCGCTCCATCGCGCGCGCCCTGGGGCGGAAGTTCGTCCGCATCTCCCTGGGCGGCGTGCGGGACGAGGCCGAGATCCGCGGCCACCGCCGCACCTACATCGGCGCCCTCCCGGGGAAGATCATCCAGAGCATCAAGCAGGCTGGGACCAACAACCCGGTCTTCATGATAGACGAGGTGGACAAGGTGGGGGCCGACTTCCGCGGCGATCCCTCGGCGGCGCTCCTCGAGGTCCTGGACCCCGAGCAGAACGAGTCCTTCACCGACCACTACCTGGGGGTTCCCTTCGACCTCCGGAACGTCATGTTCATCACCACGGCCAACCTGGCCGACCCCATCATCCCGGCCTTGCGGGACCGCATGGAGGTCATCGAGATCTCGGGCTACACCGAGGAGGAGAAACTGCATATCGCCCGGCGGTACCTCCTGCCGCGGCAGCTCGAGGAGAACGGCATCACCCCGAAGCACCTGGAGCTGACGGACGAGGGCCTCCTGAAGACCATCGAGAGCTACACGCGGGAAGCCGGCCTGCGCAACCTGGAGCGCGAGGTGGCCACCGTCTGCCGCAAGGTGGCGCGGGAGGTGGCGGCGGGGAAGAAGGGCCTCGCGCGGGTCACCGGGGCGGCCCTCTCCCGCTACCTGGGGGCGCCCAAGTTCCTGTCCGAGCCCGAGCAGGAGAGAGACGAGATCGGCCTGGTGACCGGGCTGGCCTGGACGCAGACCGGCGGGGATCTCCTCTACATCGAGTGCACCATGATGCGGGGGAAGGGGGGGCTGTCGCTCACCGGGCACCTGGGGGACGTGATGAAGGAATCGGCCCAGGCCGCCATGAGCTACGCGCGCTCCCGCGCCGCGCGCCTGGGCATCAAGCCGGAGACGTTCGCCAAGCACGACGTCCACATCCACGTGCCGGCGGGCGCCATCCCCAAGGACGGCCCCTCGGCGGGCATCACCATGGCCACGGCCCTCATCTCGGTCCTGACGCAGGCCCCGGTCCGGCGGGACGTGGCCATGACCGGGGAGATCACCCTGCGGGGCAACGTGCTGCCCATCGGCGGCCTCAAGGAGAAGGTGCTGGCGGCGCGGCGCATGGGGATCAAGACGGTCATCGTCCCCAGCAAGAACGACAAGGATGTGCAGGAGATTCCCGCCACCGTGAGGCGGGGAATGCACTTCGCGTACGTGGATCACATGGATCGGGTCCTGGAGATCGCGCTGGCGAAGCGCGGGAAGGGCCGCGCGAAGAAGGCTCGCGAGTAGGCAACTGGGTGATTCGGCGATTGGGCAACTGGGCCCTCCTGATTGCCACGTTGCCACGTTGCCGGATTGCCGCACCCGGAGGAGGAACCGACCCGTCTTGAGCCATCCTGAGCCGTGGGTGCGGATCATCCCCTTGGGAGGCCTGGGGGAGATCGGGATGAACATGACCCTCCTCGAAACCGAGGAGGACATCCTGGTCATCGACGCGGGCCTGATGTTCCCCGAGGAGGAGATGCTGGGGATCGACTTGGTCCTCCCCGAGGCGACCTACCTCACCGAGCAGCGGGAAAAGGTCCGCGGCATCGTGCTCACCCATGGCCACGAGGACCACACCGGGGGACTCCCCTACCTCCTGCAACACCTCCAGGTGCCGGTGTACGGGACGACCCTCTCGCTCGGACTGGTGAGGGAGAAGCTGCGCGAGTTCGGGATCGACCAGACGGCCGACCTCTGCACCGTCCGGCCCCGCGACCGCTTGCGCTTGGGGGCGCTCGCCGTCGAGTTCATCCGGGTCAGCCACAGCATTCCGGATGGGGTGGCCATCGCGGTCCACACGCCCGCGGGGCTGGTCGTCCACACGGGGGATTTCAAGTTCGACCTGACGCCCGTGGACGGGGAGCTGACCGACGTCCAGCAGTTCGCCGACCTGGGGGCGCAGGGGGTGCTGGCCCTCCTGTCCGACAGCACCAATGCCGCCCGCCCCGGATTCACGCCGTCGGAATCCGCCATCGGCCCGACCTTCGAGCACCTCTTCCGGAGCGCCCCGCGGCGCATCATCCTGGCCTGCTTCGCCAGCAACATCCACCGCATCCAGCAGGCCCTGGATGTGGCCGCACGGCTTGGGAAGAAGGTGGCGGTCAACGGGAAGAGCATGACGGCCAACACCCGCATCGCGGCGGAGCTGGGCTATCTCCGGGTCCCGCCGGAGACGCTGGTGCGCCTGGACGAGCTGCAGCGCCTCCCCGCCGACCGGGGGGTGATCATCACGACGGGGAGCCAGGGGGAGCCCCTCTCGGCCGTGGCGCGCATGGCGGTGGGGGAGCACAAGCAGCTCACGGTGGAGGCCGGGGACACGGTGATCTTCTCGGCCCGGGTGATCCCGGGGAACGAGCAATCCATCGCCCGGACCGTGAACCAGCTGTTCAAGCGTGGGGCCCAGGTCATCACCGAGGAGGTCCTGCCGGGCGTGCACGTCTCCGGGCACCCCAGCCAGGAAGAGTTGAAGCTCATGCTCAGCCTCACCCGGCCGCGCCTCTTCGTGCCGGTCCACGGGGAGTACCGGCACCTCCACTCCCACGCGGCGCTGGCGCGGCAGATGGGGATGGCGCCCGAGTCCATCTTCCTCCTGGAGGACGGCGATGTCCTGGAGATGTGTGGGGGGCGGGGCGCCATCACGGGAAAGGTCGCCGCGGGGCGCGTCCTGGTGGACGGGAAAGGGGTGGGGGACGTGGAGGACACGGTCCTCCGCGATCGCCTACACCTCGCGCAGGACGGCATGGTGGTCGTGGTCATCGGCTTCGACAAGGCGGGGGGTGTGGTGGCGGGGCCCGACATCGTCTCGCGCGGGTTCGCCAATCTGGCCGAGGACGACGCCCTGGTGGGGGAGGCGCGCAAGCTGATCCTAGCGGTGCTGGAGAACTGCAGCGTCGAGGAGAAGACGGACTGGACGCTGATCAAGCAGCGCATCCGATCGGTGTTGCGGAGGTTCCTGCAGAAGACGGTGGATCGCCGGCCCATGATCCTGCCGGTCATCATCGAGGTCTAGGAGCGGTAAAGCGTAACACGTATCTTTCTCTTCATTTGTTCATTACGTGTTACGCGTTACGTTTTGTCTTTCAAGAATCCGCTTGGCGATCGGCAGCGGGCACGCTATAAGGACGGAAACCCCGGACGGAGAGGCGCGACAGGTGGCGATGGACTGGAGTCGGCCGAGCGTGTGGCTGAAGGGCCTGCTCGACTTCTGGCGTCACGACAAGACGCGGGAGGGGGTGGGGGTCCTGGCCATGGCCGCCGCGATTCTCGTGCTGGCGGCACTCGCCACCTTCGATACCCACGACCCGTGCTTCTTCACCTATGCGAGCACGGCCGATCGGGAGATTCGGAACGCGGTGGGGCGCGTCGGGTCGGAACTGGCGGGAGATCTCCTCGGGCTCCTCGGCCTCTCGGCGCTCCTCGTGCCGCCCGCCCTGTTCTGCTGGGGGTGGGTGTCGGTGGGGGGTCGGCATTTTCTCCACCCGTGGCGGCAGGGGACCGGCCTCCTGATCGGCGTGCCGTCGCTCTCCCTGCTGGCCAGCGTCCTGCACTCCCTGCGTGTGTTCCCCGGCGGCCGGGTGGAGCGGCCGGGGGGGTATCTCGGCGATGAGCTGTTCCGGCTCTTGGTCTATTCCCTCGGCACCTTCGGCCTGGCGGTGCTCGGGCTGACCGGCCTGGTCTTGGCCGTCATCTGCCTGTCGGAACGGTCCTTCGTGTCCCTCCTCGGTTTTCCCTCCACCTGCCTCAGTTGGGGCGCGGCCCGCGGGCAGGCACTCCTCTCGCACTGGCGGGGCTGGCGCGCGGCGGCGCGCGTCGCGCGGCCGAAGGCCGAGCCGCCCGAGCCGCCGGCGATGGGCCTGAGCGGTTCGCCGCCCTCCCCGTCCATCGAGGCGGCGGCCCCCTCCGCCCCTCCGGCCAAGGAGCCGAAGGCGTCACGGGAGCCGAAAGAACCGAAGGAGCCGAAGGAGGCAAGGTCGACCAGGGGGCAACAGCTCTTTCCCTTCGTTCCGCCCGCGGTCGGCTACACCAAGCCATCCGTGAAGCTCCTGGATGCGGGGTCCGCCGAACCGGTGGGCTCGAACCAGGAGGAGATGGCGCACAACTCCCGCCTCCTGGAGCGGAAGCTCCTGGAGTTCGGCGTCGAGGGGCGGGTCACGGCGGTCAATCCGGGACCGGTGATCACCAGCTATGAGCTGGAGCCGGGCCCCGGCATCAAGATCAACCGGATCGTGGCGCTGGCGGACGACCTGGCGCTGGGTCTCAAGGCCATGAGCGTGCGCGTGGTGGCCCCGATCCCGGGGAAGGCCGCGGTGGGGGTGGAGATTCCCAACCAGCGGCGGGCCATCGTGCCCCTGCGGGAGGTCCTGGCCAGCAAGGAGTACGCCAACGAGGCCCTGGCGCTGCCGCTCGCGCTGGGGAAGGATACCGGCGGGGCCCCGCTGGTGACCGACCTCGCGCAGATGCCGCACCTCCTGATCGCGGGCGAGACCGGGTCGGGCAAGAGCGTCTGCATCAACTCGCTGATCCTGAGCCTGGTCTACCGGACCCTGCCGAAGGACGTGCGGCTGCTCCTGGTCGACCCGAAGCGTGTGGAGCTCTCCATCTACAACGGGCTCCCCCACCTGGCGGACAAGGTGGTGGTGGATCCCAAGGACGCCGCGCGGCGGCTGCAGCGGGTGGTCCAGCACATGGAGGAGCGGTACAAGCTCCTGGCCCTGGCGGGGGCGCGGAATCTGCAGAGCTACAACCGGCGGATTGCCCTGGAGCCCCCGTCGGAGGACGAGCTGATGCAGGGAGCCTACCGCGGGCCGCTCCCCATGCTGGTGGTGGTGATCGACGAGCTGGCCGACCTCATGTCCACGGCCCAGAGCGACGTGGAGAACGCCATCCAGCGCCTGGCCCAGATGGCGCGCGCCGTCGGCATCCACCTGATCGTGGCCACCCAGCGCCCCTCGGTGGACGTGCTGACCGGCGTCATCAAGGCGAACTTCCCCTCCCGGATCTCCTTCCGGGTCGCGTCCAAGGTGGATTCCCGCACGATCCTGGACATGAACGGGGCCGAGGCGCTCCTGGGGAGGGGGGACATGCTGTTCGTACCCCCCGGCAGCTCCCGACCGATCCGGATCCACGGCTGCAACGTGACCGAGGTGGAGATCCGGCGCGTGGTGGAGTTCCTGGGGAACCAGCCCAAGGCGGAGGAGTTCGTCTGGTCTCTGCTCCCGCCCGAGCCGGAGCCGACAGCGGAGGAAGAGGCGGGGGACGAGCTCTACCGGCAGGCCGTCGAGATGGTGATCCAGACCCAGCAGGCGTCCATTTCCATGATCCAGCGCCGGCTGCGCGTCGGCTTCAACCGGGCGGCGCGGATGATCGAGCGCATGGAGCGCGAGGGGGTCGTGAGCCCGATGGACGGCGCCCGCCCCCGGGAGGTGCTGGTGTCGCGAGCGGAGTCTTGAGATGCATGGAGCGATGCGCGGCGCCCTGCGCCGGATGCGTCTCGCCCTGACGGTGGGCACCTGTGTCCTGCTGCCCCCGGCGGGTGGGGACGCGTGGGCGGCCGCCGCCTTGGATGTGAGCGAAATCGTGGAGAAGGTGGAGGCCACCTGCGCCCAGGTCCAGGACCTGTCGGCGCACTTCCAGCAGACGGCGACCAACCGCACGCTGGGGCAGGTGCAGGAGGCCAGCGGCCTGTTCCTGCTGAAGCGGCCGGGCATGATGCGCTGGGAGTATCAGAAACCCGAGGCGCGTCTCTTCGTGACCGACGGGAAGATACTGTGGGCCTACAGCCCGACCGACAAGCAGGTGATCGTCCAGGATGTGAGGGACGCCCTGGCCTCGCGCGTGCCACTGGCCTTCCTGGCCGGGGACTGCCAGCTCCGGCGGGAGTTCGAGGTGCGCGCGGTCGAGCACGCGGGGACCCGCGCCACGCCCTCGGTGAAGCTCCTGGACCTCAAGCCCAGGCGGGCCGAGGCCGGGATCGCCCGCCTGCTCCTGGAGGTCAGCCTGAAGACCTACACGGTGGAGAAGACCACCCTCTTCGATGCCTACGGCAACACGACGGTGATCGCCTTCACGAACCTCAAGCTGAACGCCGGGCTCGGCGACCAGTCGTTCCAGTTCACGCCCCCCGCGGGTGTGACGGTGGTGACGCCGGGGAGACCCTGAGTCCCCGGCACCCAGGCAGGAGCGCCATGGCCAAAGAGTGTTCGTTCGACGTCGCCTCCAAGGTGGACCTCTCGGAAGTGGACAACGCCGTCAACCAGACCACGCACGAGATCGGGCAGCGCTTCGACTTCAAGGGGAGCCCGGTGACGGTGGCCCGGGAGGAGCACGCCATCCTCCTCTCGGCCGAGGACGAGTTCAGGCTGCGACAGGTCCTGGACATCCTGGAGACCAAGCTGGTGAAGCGCCAGGTGCCGCTCAAGGCCCTCAGCCGGGGGAAGCCGGAGCCTGCGGCCGGCGGACGGGTGCGGCAGCGGATCGAGCTGCAGCAGGGGATCCCGCTGGAGAAGGCCCGCGAGATCGTCAAGCTCATCAAGGGGACGAAGCGCAAGGTCCAGGCCCAGATCCAGGAGGATCAGGTGCGGGTCTTCGGCAGGGACAGGGACGACCTGCAGGCGGTGATCCAGTTCCTGCGGGAACAGGAGCTGGGGATCCACATGCAGTTCCTGAACTACCGGTCCTGACCGGAGCGGGCGTCCCCGGGCGGCCGGGCCCGAGGGGCGGGGGATGCGGGAGCCATTTTCCCATCCGGCGTTTCGGAGCGTTGCATGAGCAGACATGCCCTGGTCGTGGACAACGATCGGCTCTGCGTGGAGCTGCTGGCCGACATCCTGCGGCAAGAAGGGTACCGGGTCACCACCGCCCAGGACGGGATGGAGGCGGTGGAGTGCGTGCGGCAAGAGCCGCCCGACATCGTCTTCCTGGACCTGGTCATGCCCCGCATCGACGGCGACCGCCTGTTCCATTACCTCCGCGGCGCCACCCGGACCGCGCACATCCCCATCGTCATCGTCTCCGGCACGCTGGCGGAGGATACCCGCGGGATCCTGGCGCTGGAGGCGGACGCCTACGTGGCCAAGGGGCCGCGCGAGGCCCTGCACCAACACATCCTGACCACCCTAAGGCGCCTGGCACAGGGGGCGCCGGAGGCCCGCCAAGAGATCCTCGGCCTGGATCGGGTGATCCCCCGCCAGAAAGTGCAGGAGCTCGTCGCCCTGCGCCGGTACGTCCAGTCGCTCCTGGCCGCCATGGCCGACGGCGTGGTCGAGGTGGACGGCCGAGGCCGCGTCTTCTACGTCAGCCGCGCCGGCCTCCTGATGCTCGGCCAGCCCGAGCTCGAGCTGATCGGCGTCCCGATCCGCGACCTGCTCGGACCCGACCACCGTCCGGCCCTCCAGGAGGCCGTGGCGCGGTTCGTGTCCGGGACCGCCCGGCACGCGGCGATCTTCACGGCCCACTACCGGGGTCGCGTCCTGGAGCTCTCCCTGGCCCGCATCGTGGCCGAGAGCCCGCAGGGCGGCTTCCTGATGCTCCTGCGGGATGTGACGGACCTCACGCGCAAGATCGAGGAGCTCTCATCGACCAACGCGCGCCTGGAGGCGGTGGACCGGATGCGCAGCGAGCTCCTGGCCATGGTCTCCCACGACCTCCACACGCCGCTCACCGCGATCAAGGGCGCTCTGGACGTCCTCCACCAGGAGGGCATCGGGGTGGAACTCGGTTGCGAGCTCCTGGGGATCGCGCGCCAGAATGTCGACCGGCTCTTCCGGCTGGTGAGCGACACCCTGGATCTGGCCCGGATCGAGTCGGGGGCGTTCGGCGAACGGCGCGAACCGTTCGACGTGGTCGCCGCGCTGCGGGGGGCGATCGAGCGGCTGCGGGCGTTGGCGCAAGAGAAGCACATTGCGGTGACCCTCGAAGCCCCGGAGCAGCTGGCACCCATTGCGGCCGACGCGGTGTGGATGGAGCAGGTCTTCACGAACCTGCTGGCGAACGGGCTGAAGTTCACGCCGGCCAGCGGCCGCATCGCGGTCCGGGTCGAGGATCTCGGCTCCGAGCTCCTCATCCGCGTCGAGGATTCCGGCGTCGGGATTCCAGCGGAGCATCTGGATCACATCTTCGACCGGTTCTACCGGGTGCCGGGACCCTCCGGGACGGAGGTCGACGGGGCGGGCCTGGGCCTCAGCATCTGCAAGGCGATTGTGGAAGGGCACGGCGGGCGGATCTGGGCGGAGAGTCGGGTGGGGAGCGGCAGCACGTTCTACGTCACGATCCCGAAAGGAACCGCAGGGGGGAAGGGGACTTGAATTCTGGAGAAGCACAAATGGCACAAGTTGCGCTGGTGAAGGGGAATGACCGTCAGGGGAACATCAGACAGGCCCTGGACCTCATTGCCGATCAGATCGATCTCAAAGGCCGACGGCCCGTGATCAAGGTCAATTTCGTTTCTACTTTCGCGCCCCTCTGCGCCACCCATGTGCAGGCGAGCCGAGCGGTAGTGGAGTTCCTCCGGGACCGGGGACAGAAAGATGTTGCGATCGCGGAAGGCGCTGCCTGGGGAACGACCCCGAGGGGTTTCCGGGAGTATGGTTATCTGGAGTTGGCCAGGGAGTATGGCCTGGAACTGATCGACCTGAACGACGCCGATGCCTGGAAGGTCGTCCATGTGGTCCACCCGGACATGAAGCCCCACCCGGTGAAGCTTTCACCGACCATGGTAAATCCGGATAACTACATCATTTCCCTCACCCGGCTCAAGACCCATGTTCAGGTGGGCGTGACCCTGACCGCCAAGAATGTGATCATGGGCGCCATCCTCGTCATGGATAAGTACCGCATGCACCCGAGTGAGGCTGGAAATCGGGTGCTCGACTATAATCTCTTCACGGTCATGCGGCACTTGCATATCGACTTGGCAGTCCTCGATGGGTTCGAGGGGATGGAAGGCAAGGGGCCGGTCTTCGGCGAACCGGTGGATCACCGTGTGGCTATCGCTGGCACGGACTTTGTGGCCGTAGACCGGGTGGGAACGGAAGTCATGGGTGCGGACTTCGATGCGATCCGCTATCTCAATTATCTCTGGGACCAGGGCATCGGGGAAGGCGATCTCTCGAAGATCCAGGTGATCGGCGAGACGATCGAAAGCTGCCGCAGAGCATATCAGATGGCCCCGCGGTTTCTGCGGGAGAGGCGACAGGAGAGCAAGGGGCAATTGCAGGACTTGTCGGTCTATGCGGAATAAAAGCGAATGCGTGCCGTTCCTAAGAGGGGACCCGATCACCCACCCTCTCGCCACCTCACCCTCACCCCTACCAGCGGTCGTGGTGGACGCGCGAGGCGTCGTAGCGGTCGGCCGGGGGCACGTGCTCCGCCGGGTACCCGATTGGGACCAACGCCAGCGGGATGACGTGGGCCGGCAAGCCGAGCAGCTTCTGCAGGCGCGCCACCCGGTCCTCCAGCGGATAGATGCCGACCCAGACGGCCCCCAGCCCTTTGGCGTGCGCCGCCAGGAGGAGGTTCTCCGTCGCCGCCGAGCAATCCTGCACCCAGTACCCCTTGAACGTCTCTCGCTTGAGGTTCCCGCAGATCAGGATGGCCACGGGGGCCTGCCGCAGCATCGCCGCGTAGGGGTGGAAGCGCGGAATCTCGTCGCGAATCGCCCGGTCGGTGATCACCACGAATTCCCAGGGCTGCTGGTTCGCCGCCGAGGGTGCGCTCATCGCCGCCCGCAGGAGATCGGTGATGACTGCGTCGGGCACCGGCTCCGGTGTGTACTGCCGGATGCTCCGGCGCGTGAGAATAACCTCGATCGCGTCCATGTGTAACCTCGCTTGTTAATCAGACGGCTATCGGATAGCGCCCGTACTTTTGGACGGCCCGCGACAGGGCGAGCACGTTCTCGGGCCGGCAGTAGCCGGCCAGGCTGTTTCCGCTGGTGACGATGTAGCCGCCGCCGGGGGCCACGTCGCGGATCAGCTCCCGCACCTCCTGGTCCACTTCCTCGGGCGTTCCCGCGGCGAGCAGGTTCAGGTCCACGTTCCCCAGGACGCAGAGCCGATCCCCGTACTTCTGCTTGATCGCGCGGATGTCCATCGCGCCCTTCTCGTTCGGGTGTTCGCCCACGATCCCGACGCTCACCAGGTCGTCCAGGATGGGGAGGATGTTCCCGTCGCTGTGGATGAACCAGGGGAGGGCGATCTTCTTGGCGACGCGGACGTAGCGCGGCAGCACGAGCTCCCGGAACACCTGGGGCGAAAAGAATGGGGCGGTCTTGAAGGCCATGTCGTCGGTGGAGACGAAGGCGTCGAAACCGAGCGGGCTGATGTGCTCGGCCACGACCTCGATCCAGTCGGTGTACAGATCGAGGAGGCGCTCGAGGAGGGGCCGATCCTCATAGAGGGCCACGCAGAACCCCTCCAGACCCATGCTGAGCATGGTGGGAAAGATGCCGAGCCGGGTGATGAACCAGGCGGAGAAGTCGCCCTTCTGCCGCACGAAGGTTTCGGCCTCCCGGTAGAGCGCGGGGTCGTGGGGATCGGGGAGCTCGACCTTGGCGAGGTCGGCCGCCGTCTTGATCTGGCCCTCCCCATAGAACAGGATCCCGTCCTGGCCGGCGTGCTTCTCAGCGTAGACGGGCGCGCGTAGCACGTAGCTGATGTTGTCCAGCTTGAGGAAGGCGGCCAGTTCCTTCGCCTCCTCCACCGTGTACGGGTTGGCCTCCAGGTTTGCGGACTGACTGATCGGCGCCCCCCACCCCAGGAGCCGCTGGGTGAGGGAGCGGCTCACCCCGAGCTCGCAGTAGGGGACGCGGTCCGGTTCCTTCCGCATGAGCGCAGCGTGCACCCGCTCTCTCGAAGTCATCTCCATTCTGGTGTCCTCCTCCGGTGTGTGGGGGTCTCGACGGGGGCGACGCGGCAGTGCCCGTCGCGCGAACCGACGGCACGCTATCGAAACCCGTGGGGTCTGTCAAGGGGAAGCCCAGGAGCCCGATCGCCACGTCGCCCATTTTTTCGGTTGCTCGTGGCTGCGTCCTGCGCTATTCATTGCCCGTGCCCGCACCGATGTGATGGTCACTCGGGGCTGGCGGCGAGGCCGGCCTGGCCGCCAGCACGCAACCGACGGCCCGCGCAAACGCGGAGGATCACCGTGCCCACGATGGCCGCAGCACCGCCCGGGTCGCGCTCGAGGATCCTCGTGGTGGAGGATGAGCCCGGGATCGCCCGCATGATTCAGGTCCTCCTGGAGGCGCGCGGCTTCACCACCGTGGTCGGCCATTCCGGGGACGAGGCCCTGCGGCAGATGGCGGAGCAGCCCGCGGAACTGGTGCTGCTGGACGTGATGATGCCGGGGATGGACGGCTACGAAGTCTGCCGGCGGCTGAAGGGGGACCCGCGCTGGCGGCACATCCCGGTGGTGATGCTCACCGCCAAGGACACGACGCGGGACAAGATCCTGGGGCTCGAGACCGGGGCAGACGATTACATCACCAAGCCGTTCAACACCGATGAGCTGGTGGCGCGGATCCGGGTCCTGCTCCGCATGCAGGGGATGAGCCGGGAGCTGGTCCGGCGGAACCGCGACCTGCAGGCGCTCAACGCCGTGGCCTTGGCGGTGAGCCGCTCCCTGAGCCTGGACGAGATCCTGGACGGGGCCCTGGCGGGGATTCTGGAAGGACTCGAGCTCGTCTCCGGTCTGGTGCACCTGACCGATCCCGCGACCGGCAACCTGGTGCTCCGCGCCTGGCGGGGGCTGGCCAGCCCGCCGCCGGCATCTCTGCGCTCCGTCGCGCCCGGCCCGAGTTGGATCTGGAAGGCCCTGGAGAAAGACGAGCCGCACCTCCTGCCGGAGGGCCTCCAGGTGGAGGGGCTCGTGTTTGCGGGGAGCGGGTCCGCCCAGGCCGTCGGGGTGATCCCTCTCCGGTTCCAGGATCGGCGGTTCGGGGTTCTGACCGTGGTGGGCCACCGCGGGCAGTCGCTCTCCATCGAAGAGACGGTGCTCTTCGCCGGGATCGGGCGCCACGTGTCCATCGCCCTGGAGAACTCGCGCCTCTACAGCGAGACCCAGCGGAAGGCGCAGCAATTCGAGGCGCTCTACCAGGTCAGCCGGACCATGGCCTCCACCCTCGAGCTGGAGGACATCCTGAAGCGGATCAGCGAAACGGTCTCGAGTCTGCTGGGCGCCCAGGCCATGTCGCTGATGCTCTTGAGCCGGGACGGGCACACCCTGGCCACGGTGGCGGGCACCCGGCTGGGCGACGACAGCCTCCCGGTGGCGGCCGAGAACGAGCCAGCCCACGGCAACCCCTGCCTGATGGCGGTGCAGGAGAAGCGGCCCGTGGTGGTGCCCGACCTGTGGACGGATCCGGTGTACGGTCCCTGGCTGAAGCCCGCGCGGGATCGGGGCTACACCTCCTTCCTGGCCATGCCGCTGATCGTGCAGGAGCGGGCCCTCGGGTGCATGAACCTCTACCGCACGGGCCGGCGGGAGTTCGCGCCGGACGAGATCCAGCTGGTCTCGACCTTCGCCAGCCAGGCGGCGGTGACGATCGAGAACGCGCGCCTCTTCGAGGAGACGCGGCAGTTCGCCATCACGGATGCCCTGACGGGGCTGGCGAATCGGCGCGAGTTCTATCAGCAGCTCGAGCGCGAAATGCGGCGTGCACAGCGCTATCAACGACCGCTCTCGCTCCTGATGCTCGACCTGGATCACTTCAAGGAGTACAACGACCGGTTCGGCCACCTGGCGGGCGACCAAGCGTTGCGGGAGACGGCCGAGGTCTTGCGCCAGAACACCCGGACGGTGGACATCCTGGCCCGCTACGGCGGGGAAGAGTTGGCGATCATCCTCCCGGAAACGGACCTCCGGCGGGCGGCCATCCAGGCGGAGCGCATTCGCGCCGCCGTGGACGCGCATGCCTACTCGAGCCAAGAGGAGGACCCGGAGCGGGGTCTGACGGTGAGCATCGGCGTGGCCAGCGTGGCGCGCGAGATGCGGACGGTCGAGGATTTCGTACACGAAGCCGACCAGGCCCTGTACCGGGCCAAGACCGGTGGGCGCAACCGGCTCGAGCTGGCGCCGGTCGGCAACACCCCCTCGGGGCCGGCCTGAGGCCGACGGCCCGCGCCCTTCCTCTCCCCTCCAGTCGGTTCGCTGTTCGCAGCCCGGGATCGCCCGGCTGGGCGGGGTGCGGGAGGCGGCCCGGGCCGGTGCGGTCGTCCGCTCCCCGGCGCTCGGCCGTCACTGTGCGGATGTGAAAGGGACGGGATGTCGGAACGCAACGGGACGTCGCGCCGGGGGCGGGTCACGGTCAGCGTGGCCACGCTGGGCTGCCCGAAGAACCAGGTGGATGCGGAAGTGATGCTGGGTCAACTGGCGGCGGCGGGATACCGGATCGCGGACTCGCCCGAGGCGGCCGACCTGGTTGTCGTCAATACGTGCAGCTTCATCCGGGACGCGAAGGAGGAGTCCGTCCAGGCGATCCTGGAAGCCGGGGCCTTGAAGCGAACCGGCCATTGCCGCGCCCTGGTGGTGAGCGGCTGCCTCGCGCAGCGGTATCGCGCGGAGCTCGTCGATCTGCTGCCGGAGGTGGACGCCTTCGTGGGGACCGGGGAGTTTCCCCGGATCGCGGAGATCGCCCGCGCGGCCCTCGAGCGGCCCGGGGAGCCGCGCCTCTGGATCAGCGGGCATTCGGCGCTGATGACGGCGGCACAGGAGCGGCGGCGCTTCGGCCCGCGCCACATCGCCTACCTGAAGATCAGCGAAGGCTGCGATCGCACCTGTCGCTTCTGCGCCATCCCCGGGATCCGCGGTCCCCTGCAGAGCCGGCGCCGGGCGGATCTGGTCGCCGAGGCGCGGCACTTGGCGGCGGACGGCGTGCGCGAGCTGGTGGTCGTGTCCCAGGACACGACCAGCTACGGCGTGGACCGCGGAGACCCACAGGCGCTGACGGCCCTGCTCCGGGATCTCCTGGCGATCCGCGGATTCGCCTGGATCCGCCTCCACTACCTGTATCCGACCCGCATCACGGAGGACCTGGTTCGGCTCTTCGCCACGGAGCCGCGGCTGTGCCGCTATCTGGACATGCCGCTGCAGCACGCGGATGCGGCCGTCCTCAAGGCCATGGGCCGGGGGGGGAGCGCCCTCGGGCTCACCCGGCGCATCCGACGGTTGCGGGCCGCGGTGCCCGACCTCGTCATCCGGACCTCGTTCATCACGGGCTATCCGGGGGAGACGGCCCAGCAGTTCACCGTCCTCCGCCGGTTCGTGCAGGAGCTGCGCTTCGACCGCGTGGGGGTCTTCTGCTACTCGGACGAGGAGGGCACCCCCGCGGCCGCCCTCACGCCGAAGGTCCCCCGGCGCGTGGCCGAAGGGCGCCGGGCGCGGCTCATGGCCATCCAGGCGCGGATCGCCCAGGAGAAGGGGGAGGCCCTGGTGGGCAGCGTCCAGGAGGTCATGGTAGACGGACCGACGCCGGAATTCTCAAGGGTGCAGTGCGGGCGAACGGCGGCCCACGCGCCCGAGGTGGACGGCCGCGTGTATTTCTCCGGACCGGAGGTGAACCCGGGCACCCTGGTGCGCGTACGCATCCAGCAGGCGTTCGAGCACGACCTCTCCGGCGAGATCCTGGAGGTGGTGAAGTGACCCGACGAAGGCCAGAGCAGACTCAGGCCGCGGCGCGTCATGGCGATGCGGGCCTCTGGGAGAGGCTGGCCACGGCGGGCGGCCTCGGCTACGTGCCGGTGGCGCCGGGGACGGTCGGGAGCCTGCTCGGGGCGGCGCTCTGTTTCCCCTTCCTGCAACTGGACTGGCCGTTCTATCTGGCGATCGGCCTGCTGCTCACGGGGATTGCCATCCAGGCGGCCGGACACGCGGCGGGCGCCTTTGGCGCCGAGGATCCCCAGCCGGTGATCATCGACGAGGTCGCGGGGATGTGGATGGCGGCCATCGCCCTTCCGTTCCAGCTCTACGACCTCATGGCCGTGTTCCTGCTGTTCCGGTTGTTCGACGTGGTGAAGCCGGGCCCCCTCTGGCGGCTGGAACGCTTGCCGGGCGGCCTGGGGATCGTCGCCGACGATGTGGCCGCGGGCCTCCTGGCCCGCGTGTCCTGGTGGTTGCTCCAGGTCAACTTCGACTTCCTGTAACATTGGAGGTACTTCGAGATGGGTGTGGAGCTGCTGACGATCGGGACGGAACTCCTGCTTGGGCAGATCGTGGACACGAATGCCAGCTGGATGGCGCAGCGATTGGCCGAGGCGGGGATCGACGTCTTCTACAAGAGCACGGTGGGGGACAACTGGGGCCGGATCGAGGCGGCCATCCGGCTGGCCATGAGCCGGGCGGATGTGCTCATCATGACGGGCGGCCTGGGGCCCACCGAGGACGACCTGACGCGCGAGGTGCTGGCCGCCGTCCTGAACCGTCCGCTGCGCCTCGACCAGGCCGTGCTGCAGCACATCGAGGAGCGGTTCGCGCGCCGGCGGGTCGCGATGGCGGAGAACAACCGGAAGCAGGCCATGGTCCCCGAGGGAGCGGAGGTGCTGCACAACCCGCGCGGGACGGCGCCCGGCCTCCTGCTCAAGAGCGACGGGCGGGTCCTGGTCTGCATGCCCGGCGTTCCGTCCGAGATGAAGCCGATGATGCTGGACCAAGTGATCCCGAAGATCCGGGATGTCTTTGGGATTCGCAGCCGGATCGTGTCCCGGGTCCTCAAGGCGTGCGGCATCAGCGAGTCCACGCTGGATCAGCGGATCGGCGACTACTTCCGGGAGATGCGCAACCCCACCATCGGCGTCCTGGCGCACATGGGGGAGATCCACGTGCGGCTGACCTGCAAGGGCGAGGACCCCGCTGAGATCGCCAGGCTGCTGGATGATCTGGAGGTCAAGATCCGCGAGCGGCTGGGCCACCTGATCTTCGGGAGGGACGACGAGCGGCTGGAGGCCGTGGTCGGCAAGCTCCTGCGGGAGCGAGCCGCCACGCTGGCGCTGGCCGAGTCCTGCACGGGCGGCTTGATCGCCTCGCGCCTGACCGACGTCCCGGGAAGCTCCGACTACGTCGAGCGGGGCGTGGTGGCCTACAGCGTTCCGGCCAAGCAGCAGCTTCTGGCGGTGTCGCCCGAGCTGGTCCGGGCCCACGGGGTCGTGAGCCTGGAGGTGGCGAAGGCGATGGCCGAGGGGATTCGACGGCAGGCCGGAACCACGTTCGGGCTGGCCACCACGGGAATCGCGGGGCCGACGGGCGGGACGCCGGAACGGCCCGTGGGGTCGGTCTGCGTGGCGCTGGCCTGGGAGGGCGGCTCTGGGGCGCGGGAGTTCCGCCTGCTCGGTGAGCGGGAGCAGGTGAAGTACCGCGGGGCGCAGATGGCGTTGGAGATCCTTCGCCGGCACCTCCTCGGCATCCCCATGGACGAAGTCTAAGCGACGATTGCAGATTGCAGATTGTCGATTGCAGATTGCTGATTGCCAAGAACGACCGCGGCGGCCTGGAGTGCCATCGCCCCAATCCTCAATCCGCAATCCGCAATCCGCAATCGTCAACGGTGGGGTCATGCGGGTGTTCGTGGCGGTGAGCTTGCCGGACGAGCTGCGGGGGCGCCTCGGCGAGATCCAGGAGCGGCTGCGGCGTGCGCAAGCCGACGTGAGCTGGGTCAAACCGGGGAACCTCCACATCACGCTGAAGTTCCTGGGCGAGGTGGAGCCGAAACGGCTGGACCGGATTCGATCGGCGCTGGCGGAGATCGCGTGCACCGTCTCGCCCTTCACGCTCAGCGTGGCAGGCCTGGGGACGTTCGGCGGGCGCATCCCGCGGGTGGTCTGGGTCGGTGCGGGGGAGGGAGCCGACGCCCTGACCGACTTGGCGATGGGGGTGGAGGCGGCCCTTTCCCGTGTCGGCTTCCCCCGGGAGAAGCGCGGCTTCACCGCACACTTCACGCTGGGCCGGGTTCGCTCACCCAGAAATGTGGACGCGCTCCTGGCGGCCATCCGGGCGGAGGAGGCCGAGGGGCTGGGGAGTGTGATGGTGAACCAGTGCATCCTGAT
>JBGPQZ010000009.1:0-24572 GCA_041489335.1 Methylomirabilia bacterium | reverse complement strand
CATCGGCGGGATCCAGCGGAACCCGCGAGAGATCACGACTGATGGACTGGAGCAGCTCGGGCGAAATGGATGGCATGGTTTCCTCCTCGGCAGCGTGTGCGATTGCCGGGTACTGTAACAAGCTGCACCCGGGCCTGTCCAGCCGAAAGGCCGTGTCCGCCCCGGTGAGGCTCGCCATCCGATGGATCCGATGACGGGATCAGGCTCCCCATCCCGCCCACGCAAGGTGTGGCAGGGCGTCCTGCTCGGCCTGGGGCTCGCCCTCTTCGGCCTTCTCATCTACGGGGTCGGCCCCCTCGCCGTCCTGCGGACGTTTCGCCGGCTGGGATGGCTCACCCCGCTCATCGCCCTCCCGTACCTCACCTCCTATGTCGTGGACTGTCTGGGGTGGTGGTGGATCCTCTCGCGCTCCTTCCCCGCACCGGCCGGCAGTCCCGTGGCCGTGCCTCCCCTGCTCCGCCTCTTCGCGATGCGCGCCGCCGGCGAGGCCGTCAATGCCATCACCCCCACGGCCTACCTGGGGGGGGAGCCCGTCAAGGCCTGGCTGCTCCATCGCCGCGGTGTTCCCCTGGCCCACGGCCTGGCCTCGGTGCTCGTGTCAAAGACGGCCCTCATGCTCAGCCAGGGCCTCTTCGTCCTGCTGGGCGCCCTGGTGGCGCTGCACCGCTGGCGATCGGCCATCCCCGTGCCCGTGGCTGCCGCGGTCGGGCTCCTCCTGGCCGGCCTCACGTGCATCCTTTTGATCGGCGCGCAACGTCGGGGGCTCTTCACCCTCCTCCTGGATCTCTCCCGCCGCTGGAGCGGCCGCCAGGCGCTCCTGGCCTCATGGGAGGCGGAAGTGGTGACGCTGGACGACCTGCTGCGCCACTTCTACGGCCACCGGATCGGGGATTTTCTGGTCTGCTGCGCCCTGCACTTCGCGGGATGGATCGTCGGCTGCTTCGAGGTGTTCATCGCCTTGTGGATGCTGGGGGAGCCCGTCGACTTCGGGGCGGCGTTCGCCATCGAGTCCTTGTCGGGCGTGGCCAAGCTGGCCGCCCTGATCGTCCCGGGCAGCCTCGGAGTGCAGGAAGGGGGGCAGGTGCTCATCTTCCTGGCGTTCGGGCTGGGCGCGCCCCTGGCCATGTCGTTCAGCCTGCTCAGGAGAGCGCGAGAGCTCGTGTGGGTCGCGTTCGGCTTGACGGCGCTGGTGCATCAACACGCCACGGGGTGGGTGCGGGAGCGGCAGAAGGTGGGGACGAAGTCGTGAGCGGGCAAAGAAAAAGGCCTCGAAGGTTTCACGGCGTTGCGGCCGCCCCGGTGGACAAGGCCGGGGGCTTCGAGGCCCGGCGATTGCTGGGATTCCGCAGGCGGAAACCCTGGGCGTTCGCCTGAGCGGAAAACCGCCTACGTTACAATCACCTCACCTGTCCAGTTGAATATTCCCACTGGGTCACCTCCTTTCTGGTGTACCTCTTATCTACATTCCCGCGCGCCAGGACGCAAGTGAAAAATTAGGAAGGCCCCACATCTTCGGCTTGGTCGGACGCCACGGTCTGGGGCTCACGGGCCTCGGGCCGGCGGCTGGCCAGCGTGATGCCCGCCACCACCAGCCCCGCCGCGAGGAGGAGGCGCGCGCTGAGCGCCTCGCCTAACACCAGCCAGCTTTGAAACACGCCGAAGACCGGCGTCGCCAGGAAGTAGGACGCCAGGCCGCCGGGCTTGTATTTCTTCAAGAGGTGCAGGTTCAGAATGAAGTTGAAGCCGGCGACCACGACTCCCTGATAGAGAAGCGATACCAGCAGGCCCCAGGTCCACCGGGAGGGCTCCGCGGCCTCGAAGGCGGTGCTCCACACGAGGTAGCAGGGGATGCCGAACGCCACCTGGGCCAGCAGGAGCTTCACCGGTTCGATGCGCTGCACGGCCCGGTTGAGGTAGACCGTGCGCACGCCCAGCAGGCAGGCGCTCCCCGAGATGAGGAGGTCACCCAACCGGTAGGCCGAGCGCAGACTGAACTCTTTGGAGAAGAGGAGGACCACGCCCGCATACGCCAGCACGACCCCCACGCCCCGCCAGCCCGTCAACCGGTCCCCCGGCACGAAGTAGTGGGCCAGGAGCACGGTGTAGATGGGGTAGGCGTTCAGGAGGATGGCCACGTGGGCCGCCGAGGTGAACTTCACGCCCAGATTCATGAGGCCGATCTGGATCGTGAAGATCAGCCCCAGGATGAGGAGGGGACGGATCTCGCGACGCTCGACTCGGAGCGGCGTCCGGGTGATCCAGGCCCACGCGAGGACGGTCAGGCCGCCGAAGATGAACCGCATCCACGCCTGCCGGATCGGGGGTGCATCCGCCAGGCTGATCTTGATCGCGATGGGGTTGCCGGCCCACAGGAACGCCATCAGCGTCACGAGGGCGGCGGCGCGGAGGTCGACGTGTCTGGGCCTTACGGATGGGGGCATGCGGCTCCTCACGAAATCGGCGGCAGCGCCGGCGCGCGATCATAGGGCCCCGGCCGGAAAGGCGTCAACCAAGAGGCCCGCGAGGATGCTTCCAGCGCCGGCCTTTCTACGCTAGCCGCCACTCCCCGGGAGACACGCAGCCCGGCTCGACCCACCGAGCCGGGCTGTCAACCTGCGGATCGCAGACCGCGTCAGCTCTTGCGCGAGGTCTTGGCGAACACGCTGCTGAAATGCTGCTCGAGTTCCGGCGAGCCGCAGTTCGGGCAGGTGGGCGGCTTCTGCTCTCGCTCGCGGATGGTCATGGTCACCGTGAATTCCTTCTGGCACTTGGGGCAAAAGAGTTCGTAGGTCGGCATGGTCGGGCCTCCTTCTTTCGGCCATGGGCGGCCGCAGAATTTTTCTCTAGAAGAATGTAGCGCGTTTCGCGCCCCGCTGCCAGGGGTCACCCCGTCTGCCCAGCCCTCCCCTGCGGAAACCCCTCCTCTGACTTCCTCAAGAGGTACAGGTAATAGAAGCCGCCGAATCCCAAGGACACTTCCCGCAGTAATTCCAGGGAGGTGCAGGCCAGGATGGCGTGGAAGTTCCGATTCACGGCCGACACGTAGCCGCCCAGGATGGCGTTGGCCATGCGGAGCAGGAGGGGCGGTCGCTCCGGCCGGTTCCAGAACTTATCCAGGATCACCAGCCGGCCCCCCGGCTTGACGACCCGCTCCGCCTCTTGCAGGGCGCGGACGGGATCGGGTACGACGGCGAGGATGAGGTGCAGGATCGCCTTGTCGAAGCTCTCGTCCGGGAACCGGAGTTCCATCGCATCCATCTCGTCGAGGCGAATGGTGCGATCGCCGATCTTCGCGGCCGCGCGGCGCAACATGGCGGGCGTGAGATCCACCGCGACCACCTGCGCCTCACGCGGGAGGAACTCGAAATCGGCGCCCGTCCCGCAGCCGACGACGAGGACGGAGTCGCCCGGCTGAATGCCGAGCAGGGCGATGGAGCGGCGCCGACTCCAGTGCAGGAATCGGGTGACGGGGTCGTAGATGGTCGCCCACAGCGTGTAGGCGCGACGGAGGCCGCGATTGGTCGCCACGGGAGTCCCTCGCCGGCTCGAAGCCGAATGGAATACAGAATAGAGGGTTGGGCCTGGCGGCGTCAAGGTCAAGATCGCGTTGCAGCCGCCGCAGACCGGCGCGGCCATTCCGCTTGACTTCCCCCGACACCCCATTACAATCCAGCCTTGGCACCGCATCCCCCACCAGACAGGAGGACGGCATGATGGCGGAATCCCTGGTAAGCCTGCTGCGCGAGCGCACGATCTTCGACCTCGGCGTGGAGCTGTTTCCCGGCATGCCGCACGTGCCCACCCACTCTCCATTCCTCTACCAGATGGTGCGCGAGCACGGCGACCTGATGTACGGGGAAGAGGTCTCGGCAGCGGTGGACATCTTCGGCATGAGCTGCCACACAGGCACCCACCTGGATGGGCTGGGCCATTTCGCCAAGAACCTGTGCCTGCACGGCGGCCAGCCCACCTTCGAAGGGCAGAGCAAGACGGCAGGACTGAAGACGCTCGGCATCCAGCGCGTGGCGCCCACCCTTGGGCGGGGGATCCTGCTGGACGTCCCGGCCACTCGCGGGGTTGAGATCCTGGAGCCGAACCAGGTCATCGGTCCCCGGGAGCTGGAGGCGGCCGCCAAGGCCGCCCAGGTGGAGGTGCGGCCGGGCGACGTGGTTCTGATCCGCACGGGGTGGATGCGGCTGTGGCCGGACCAGCGGAAGTACTACAGTGTCCAGACCGGGCAGCCCGGGATCAACCTGGAGGCCGCCAAGTGGGTCACCGGCCAGGGAGCGATCTGTCTCGGCAGCGACAACTTCGCCGTCGAGGTCACGCCCACCGCGGGTAATGCCCACCCCGTCCACATCCACTGCCTGGTCGAGCAGGGCGTGCACCTCTTGGAGGTGACCAACCTCGAAGAGCTCAGCCGGACCAAGACCCACGAGTTCCTGCTGATCCTGGTCCCCATGAAGATCCGGGGCGGGACCGCCAGCCCCATCCGCCCACTGGCCGTGGTGTGAAAACGCCGTTCAGTGGTCAGCTTTCAGTCAGAACAGGAGGAGACAGCCGGTGCCGCGACAGACTTCGAGCGTTCCCACGCGACCCGGGGTGTCGTCTGCCTTGGCTGCCCGCTGAAAGCTGACGGCTGAAGGCCTGGAAAGGAGCCCCAATCGTGACACAACGCGCAGCCGGGGTCTTTCTGCATCCGACATCGCTCCCGTCCCCTTTTGGTATTGGCGATCTGGGGGACGATGCCATCGGATGGCTCAACCTGCTCAAGCAGTACGATCACACCTACTGGCAGATCTGCCCGCTCTCTCCGACCGGATACGGCGATTCGCCCTACCAGAGCCTCTGCTCGTTCGCGGGGAATCCGTTGCTGATTTCGCCTGCACGGCTCTGCGACGAGGGGCTCCTGGCGCAATCGGAGCTCAACGACTACCCGCGCCTCCCCGAGGACCGCGTCGATTTCGGCGCGGTCATCCAGGCCAAGGACCGGCTCTTCCGCACGGCGTTTGGGCGATTCACCGAGACCGCTGAGTTCCGGGCGTTTTGTGCGCGCGAACGAGACTGGCTCGACGACTACGCGCTGTTCCACGTCATCAAGGATCGGTACCGCGGACTCCCCTGGTCGGCCTGGGAGGACCGCCACAAGCTCCGCGAGCGCGAGAGTCTTCGGCAGATCGCCGCCTCGCAAGGAGACGATATCCGCTACCACACGTTCCTGCAGTTTCTCTTCTACCGGCAATGGGAGATGCTCCGGGCGTATGCGCGGCAGTGCGGCATCCGGATCATCGGCGACATCCCCTGCTACGTGTCCTACGACAGTGCCGACGCCTGGGTGTCCCCCGAGCTGTTCGAATTCGACGGCCAGTGCCGTCCGCTGCGCGTGGCGGGAGTCCCGCCGGACTATTTTTCGAAAGACGGCCAACTGTGGGGCAATCCGCTCTATCGCTGGGACGCCATGAAGTCGGAGGGATATGCGTGGTGGATCGCGCGCATCCAGAAGACGCTCCAGCATCTGGACCTCGTCCGTCTGGACCACTTCCGCGCCTTCGAGAGTTACTGGGCGGTGCCGGCCGACAGTCCGACGGCGGCCAGAGGGGAATGGGTCCAAGGGCCGGGGATCGAGTTCTTCGAGGCGATCAAGCGGGCCCTCGGCTCCCTGCCGTTGATCGCCGAGGATCTCGGGATCATCACCGATGAGGTCGTGGAGCTTCGCGAGAGAGCCGGGCTGCCGGGCATGAAGGTTCTGCAGTTTGCCTTCGACGGGAATCCCGACAATCCGTATCTCCCCCCCAACATCTCGGCCGACAGCGTGATCTACACCGGGACCCACGACAACGACACCACCGTCGCATGGTTCACCGCCGCGCCCGAGTATGACAAGCGGCGGGTCTGTGAATACCTGAATTGCCAGGGGGCCGAGTTCTGGGGGTACTTCATCCGGCAGGCCTACGCGGCGCCTTCGCGTCTGTCCATCATCCCGCTGCAGGACATCCTGGCGCTCGGCAGCGGTCACCGCATGAATACGCCTGGCAGGCCCGACGGCAACTGGCAGTGGCGATTCCGCTGGGACATGATCCGCGAGGATCATTTTGCCATGATCAAACATTTTGCCGCCGTGTACGGCCGCCAGCCGCGGTCAATGTCCAATGACAAATGACCAATTGACCTTCCATAAGCAGAGCGTTGCGAGGGGGAGGCAATGGTGCGGCGACCCCGGGCAGTGCGTTGCGTTCCGATGGAAGGCTCAGAGCCTCCAGGCGCAGGGGGCGGCCGCCGGTTACGGCTCTTGACGGCCTGGGGATGGATCGAATTGAGGCGGCAAAGGCTGGGGGCCCGGGACGATGCCCGCGATGTCCGGGTCTTCGCCAGCCCTCGAGGGGGCATTGGCCCTGCGCTCCTTGGCCTCGACCCTGCGGGCGTCCTTTCCCTTCTGCTTCTCCTTGCGGGCCTTTTCCTTTTCCCTCTTCTGAAAGCTCGGCCTTGAGTTCTTCCCCATCATTTCACTCCTGGAGCTGAGTCTCGCGCTGCTTCATGGAGTTCGGCGGCCTGTTCGGCAAGGGCCCCAGGCGCCGGAGGCGATCGTCACTCCTCGTCTTGGTTGTCCGATGTGTCGCGCGCCCAGAAGGAGACATCATCCCCAATCTGGTCGCCCTGGGAATCGTCCACGCCCCCGGCGAAAAACTGGCCCCCGATGCGCTCGCGCAGGGGTCCCTTGGGTGTCCGCTCTCCTCTCGAGCCGCCGCCCTTGCGCTTGCGCTTCCCGCGCGGGGGCGCGTCAGCGCCAAAGGTTCGTGTCGGCTGGCTCGGTCGCACCGGCCTCTCCGCCGCGGCCGGCGCGCCCGACCAGCCCACCTGGGCAGACGCGTTCGACCTGGCGCCAGCCCCCGCCTCGCGTGGGCGCGCCTCGTTGACCACGAGTGGCCTGCCCTTGACCAGCTGTTGGTGGAAGCGGCGGACCGCCTCTTCTGCCTGGACGCTCTCGTTGAACTCGACAAAGGCAAACCCCCTGGGCTTGCCCGTCTCCCGGTCGGTGGGAATCCGCACGGACAACAGCGATCCGGCCGCCGAGAAGAGTTCCCTCAACTCCGCTTCCGTCACATCATAGGCCAGGTTCCCCACGAAAAGCCGAACCGACATCGATCCTCCTGTGGTCGCCCTTCACGCGTGACAGGGCTCTCCTCGTCCTGCTGAACTTGGTGCGCGCCTACGGACGGGGCAGAAGAAAAGGACCCGCCCCGCCTGCGTGTGGGATGACCCCACCCTCCACGGCTCTCATGACAGGATCGCCACTCACCGCGCGATTTTCCTGACGTTCTCCGCCGCCGGGCCCTTTTGTCCCTGGACGATGTCGAACTCCACGCGATCCCCCTCGGCCAGCGATTTGAAACCCTCGGCCTGAATCGCCGAGTGGTGGACGAAGCAGTCCTTCTGCTCGCCGTCCGGCGTGATGAAACCGAAGCCTTTGCTGTCGTTGAACCATTTCACGGTTCCGGTGCTGGGCATTGCGATACTCCCTCTGTCCTGCGGTGTCTCGGAAAAAAAAGGACCCGCGATCTGTCGGGTCCTTCGGGCTCCCCTCTGTAACGGCACCCCGGCACGGCTTCCACTGCCGACCTACTATTCCAAACCCTAGCCTTCCTGTCAATCGATTTCGCCCTCGATCTCACCCGAGGTCTGCCAGAGGCCGGGCGCGACCCCGGTGACCTCCGCCTCATCCACGCCGGTCGGGAGGGTTGTCACGGATGACCGGGGGAGCCTCCTTTTCGAGACTCACCCCCAGGGGTATCCTCATTGTCTTTGAAGGCTCCTGTACCCTTCATGCCGATCCCCACCCGGTTCGGGCAGGAACCGGAAGAATTGCTTTACAACGGCAAGGGTCTTATGCATGAATACGCTGCCCCCAGTTCCTCACGAAAGGATTCCTTGGAGGTACCATCATGCCGTTCGATTTGTGTCAGAGGATCATCGAGAACATCTCGCGTGTCATCGTGGGCAAACAGTCTGCCATCGAGCTCCTGTTGGTGGGCCTGCTGGCTGACGGCCACGTGCTGCTGGAAGACATGCCTGGCCTGGGGAAGACGCTGATCGCCAAATCCCTGGCGAGAAGCATCGGTGGCGCCTTCAAGCGAGTGCAGTTTACTCCCGACCTGTTGCCCGCCGACATCACCGGCTTCAACGTCTACAGCCAGCAGACGGGACAATTCATCTTTCAGCCGGGACCCGTCATGACCCACATCCTCCTCGCCGACGAGATCAACCGCACCATCCCGCGGACCCAGGCGAGCCTGCTGGAGAGCATGGAGGAGCGCCAGGTCACCGTCGACGGCAAGACCTATCCCCTCCCTCGGCCCTTTTTTGTCATGGCGACCCAGAACCCCATCGAGCTCGAGGGGACATTCCCCCTCCCGGAAGCCCAGCTCGACAGGTTTCTGCTCCGAGCGCGACTGGGATATCCCGAGCAGAACGAGGAGATCGCCATCCTCCAGCGATTTCAGGAACAGGACCCCTTGCGGGAGCTGGAGCCCGTCGCAAGCCCCGACGAGGTTTCGGAGTTGCAGCACGCCCGCAAGAAGATCCACGTCTCCCATCCGGTTCGGGAGTACATTACGAGCCTCGTCCGTTCGACACGGACGAGCCCTGCTCTGCGTCTCGGCGCGAGTCCCAGGGGTTCTCTGGCCCTGATGCGCGCGGGGCAGGCGCTGGCCGCGCTCCGGGGCCGGGAATACGTGCTCCCCGACGACGTCAAGTCCCTCGTGATCCCCGTCCTCGCCCACCGCTTGATCCTGAAGGAAGAAGAGCGGCTGCGGGGAGAGACCCGGGAACATTTCCTGGAAGAGATCCTGCGCCAGACCCCCGTACCCGCTCCGGTCCAGTGAGGGGCGTCGTGGACGAACAGCCCCCCTTTGTTTCAAGCTTCTTTGTGATTCCCCTGAGCCTGTTTCTCGTGGGAGTCCTTTTCTTCATCGCCCTGCTCCACCACCAGCGTGACCTCATCATCCTGTCGCTGCTCGTCTTCGGTGTGGCAGGGAGTGCGAAGCTGTGGGCGCGGCTGAGCCTCTCCGGAATCGCGTGCCGCTGCGCGATTGATCGGAGAAGGGTCTTCCCCGGAGAAGCGCTCACCCTCACGCTGGAGGCTGAGAACAGGAGATTCCTGCCCGTGTCCCTCCGGGTGACCGTGCCCGTCGACGGACTCCTTGGCCCCACACAGCAGACGGCCGTGAGCGGAGAGAGCGGGCTCCTGTGGTACCAGAAGGTCGGATTCCGTTGGGAAATGACGGCCTCCCGCAGGGGAGTCCATCTCCTTGGCCCCCATCACGTCACAACCGGCGACCTCCTCGGCTTCTTCTCGACAGAAGGGGCGGTGGGAGAAACCTTCCAGGTCGTGGTCTATCCGAGAATCGTTCCGCTCAGGCGGCTCCCGTTGCCACGAAGGGATTTCTTCGGCATTCCCGGCGCGGAGAGCCCCGTCCGGGATCCTATCTACATCCTCGGCACCAGGGAGTATCAGCCCGGCCGGCCGGCCAAACACATTCACTGGAAGGCGAGTGCTCGCCATCACCGTCTGCAGGAAAAGGTCTTCGAACCTACCGAGCAGGAAAAGATCCTGCTCGCGGTGGACGTGGATCGGTTCGCGAGGCACGGGGCCGAAGAGGAGTTCGAGCGAACGCTCGAAGCCGTGGCGTCCTTGGCAGTGCGGCTCGACGGGGAGGGTTGCGCCGTGGGATTGGTCGCCAACGGTGCGGGGGCGGGGGAGAGCGGATCGGTCGTGCCCATCGGGAGAAATGCTCAGCATCTGCCGTCACTCCTCGAGCTTCTGGCGCGGCTCAAGATGGAGCCTGCGACCGCTCTCGTCGAGGTCCTGCGCAACGGGATGCAGCTTCCCTGGGGGACGACCTGCATCTGTTTCTCCCTCGAAAGGCAGGGGGGCGTCGTCCCCGTCGTCGAATACTTTAGGCGCCGCCACGTACCGGTGATCCTGTTTGTCTCGAGGCCCGGCGGCGCAGGGGACAAAGGAGATTCCGGGCAGGCGGACGTCCGGCTCTTGGACGAAATCCTCCTGGAGGGGCGGGCGGGGTGAGAGGGAGGGAAGTGCTTCTGCTCCGGGTGCTCACCCACTGCATGGAGCTCAGCTGGCTCTGCGCCTGGGTGACCTATGCGACAGCCGCGATCACACACCGGCCCTTCCCCCTTTTCGAGGCGACCCTCGCGTTTGTCGGGGCCTTCGCCCTCACCCGCCTTTCCACGGCAAGGGGATGGCTCGTCCTCTGCGTGCTGGGAGTGCAGACGGGGGGCCTTCTCTGCGCCACCGCCGGCATCATCCATGCCTTCTATTATCAAGCCTCCCCTCTCTTGAATCGGGCCTGGCTTCTGGAGTTCCTCCATGCCGAGAGGACTGTCATCGACTGGTTCGTTCTCACCCTGAACCTGTTCTGGGCGCTCCTCTTCTGGGCAGGAGGAGTAACCCTCGCTCGGAGGCCCATAGAGTACTCCACCGCCTGTTCCCGCTTCGATATCGGCATCGCCGCCTTCTTCGCCCTCTGCCTGATCAGGTTAACGGTCGCCGCAAATGGGGGTGCGGAGGTAGACGACCCTGTCTCCCATCTGTTTGTCTTCCCGTTCTTCGTCTCGAGCCTCGTTGCCATCGGGATGATCCGGCTGAGAAGTGATGGTCGGAAGATATACCTGCCCGGCTACCGGGGCATCGGCGTCTTCCTGACCTTCAGCGCAGCAGCCCTTCTCTTCGCCGCCACCCTCACCCTCTTCTTCCTGCCGTATCTGACGTTGGCTGCCCAGGCTGGCCTCTACGTGATGCAGGGGACGGCCGTGGCGTTGAGCCCCTTCCTGGTGTGGATCCTCCGGCTCCTTTTCGCGCCCCATTCCCTTCGCCCTGATCCCGGGTCGGCATCCACTCCGGAGAGCGCCTGGGATGCTCTGGCCTTCCAGCAGCAGGGCGGGTGGTGGACCGATCTGATCGAGAAGATCTTGGCCTGGAGCGCCGGCATTCTCGTTGCCCTCGCGGGGGTCGCCATCCTCGGCGCGGCAGTCTTCTACCTGCTCAGATTCCTCTTTTCGAGAACCGCCTCGCTACCAGGCAAGAGAGAGCATCGGGGTTCGATCTGGTCGCGGCTTACCTGGCTCCGCAGGCTCTGGCTGCTCTTGTCTGGCATCCCGGAGAGAATGAGAGGCTACCAGCGGGCACGTGATTTCTATGGGGCTCTCGTCGCCTGGGCACGCAGGAGCGGCCATCTCCATTTCCCCACCGAGACGCCTTCAGAGTTCGGCTCGCGGCTGCGCAGGTTCTTCCCGCCACTGAAAATGGAGATCGCGCTGATCGTGGATGCCTTCAACCAGGAGTCGTACGGAGAGGTCCTCTTGAGCGGCGAGCAGATCTCGGAGGTCAGGTCCGCCTGGTGCAGATTACGGAGCCCGCGGCACTGGCCCGCGAGGGTGAAGGGGCGGTTTTACCGATATTGACGGGACGGGCATCCAGGCGACCGAGCCTTGCGGATGACGAGGAATCTGCTTCCCGGGACCGCTGCGGCGTCGCCCCCGGCGTGGCCTGCAGGCGAGATGGCCCGGCCGGCCCGCGCCGAGGATGCGCCAGCAACGCCGTCGTTGTCAAGAGAAAGGGGTCTTGCTGCCAGGGATCCACCGGCGGCACGAGGCAGGCCGACACGACGGCGTGGCGCTATGCCCTGCGCCTTCATGAGTCGGCGGAGTGTGGATTGCGCGCAAGCCCTGGGCCGCTCGCGGGAGCGGATTGGGGGCCGTCAGGCCGGCAGAGCAGGACGTGGCGAGGAGATCTGCGGTGGCAAAGCCCGAGATGGTGGAAGAGGTTGTCCCCGACATTTTCCGCATGGAGATCCCCCTCCCCAGGAATCCCCTGAGGGCCATCAACTCCTATGTGGTCCGTGGCCGGGACCGGTTTCTCATGATCGACACCGGGATGAACCGACCCGAATGCCTCGACGTCATGCGGGCCTCTTTGAAGGCGCTTGCCGTTGACCTCGGCCGGACAGACTTCTTCGTCACGCACTGCCATTCGGATCACGTCGGTCTCGTGTCAGCGCTCAAGACCGGGCCGTCAAAGGTCTTCCTCAACCCGGCCGACGCTGCCCTCATCCTCAATCCGAACCTCTGGGCCGAGATGGCGGACGCGGCGCACACCCACGGCTTTCCGGACCCCGACACGGCCGTAGAGAAGCACCCGGGGCGGAGGTATCTTTTCAGCGGACACCCCGAGTTCACCTATCTCCGGGAGGGGGACATCCTTCCCATCGGACACTACGTCTTTCGCTGTGTCGAAACGCCGGGGCACACCCCCGGCCACCTGTGCCTGTATGAGTCGGAGGCCAGGATCCTTTTCTCGGGGGATCATATCCTCGACACCATTACTCCCAACATTTCAGGATGGGGCCGTGAAGCCGACCCGCTCGGAGAGTTCCTCGAGAGTCTGGACAAGATCGCGGCCTACGACATCAAGGTGATTCTGCCGGGACACCGGAATCTCATCTTGGATCATCGCCGGAGGATCGGGGAGCTCAAGGAGCACCATCGGGTCCGGATGCAGGAAGTCGTCGACATCCTCGCAAGAGAAAGGCAGACCGCCTATCAGATCGCGTCGCGGATGACCTGGAACATCGACTGCGCCCGCTGGGAGGAGTTCCCGGTTCCCCAGAAATGGTTTGCCACCGGCGAGGCCCTCGCGCATCTCCTGCATCTGGAACGAACCGGAAGAATCCAGAAGAGCCAGGGGGAAGGAAAGGCCTATTTCTCGCTGTCGTTGGGTGCGGGGGGTGACAGCACCCTGCGTTAGAGCCCCGGAGCGGGGACGCTGGCGTAGGAGGAGGTACGCCCGCGGGTGGTCTTTGTCGAGGACCTGCTCGATCAGGAGCCCACTCGGGTATCGCCGCGCGCGCAGAGAGCTCGACGACTCCCCCGTCCGCCCGAGCCGAGCGGGCGGACGGGCTGCGGTCACTCCCTCAGCCTGCGGTCCGATCCAAGTAGGCAAGGTACTCCTCGGGCGCCGCATCCCGAAGGAGAACCCCATCCAGCACGGCCTGCTCCAGCTTCCCTTTCAACTCGCCGATGCGCGGGCCGGCCCCGATGCCGAAGTGGGCCATGATGACCTGCCCGATCCCCTTGGGCAGCAAGGGCCCCTGACCGTCCCTCGCCGTCAGGTCAGCCGCCCGGATCCGCAACTCCCCGATCCGAGCCAGGACCGCCTCGCGCACGCCGGGCCGGTGCGACGTGACGTCGGCCTGACTGAGATCCAAGAGGTCCGGGAGCGTCTCCCCGGCCTCTCGGATGAGGCGCCGGACGGCCCCGTCGGTCCAGGCCCGCTCGTACTGCGCCGGACGCTGGTGCATCAGGACCAGCATTCGCACCCGCTGGTAGAGTGCCTTGTCGAAGCGGAAGCGGCCCGCCACCTCCTCCATGATCGCGGCACCCACCGCTTCGTGGCCGAAGAAGTGCACCTCGCCCGTCCCGTCCACCGACCGGGTCGTGACCTTCCCCGCATCGTGCAGGAGCGCCGCCCAGCGCACGGCCACCCGCGGCGGTGCCTGGCTCACCACCGCCACGGTATGGGGCCAGAGCGCCTTGTGGTGAAAACGGCCCTGATCCGCCCTGCACTCCACCATGGCCCGCACGGGCGGCAAAAGGTGCGTGAGAAGGCCGCTCTCCGCGAGGAACTCGAGCCCCCGTTCGGCCGACGGCCCCACCAGGGTCTTGTTCATCTCGAGCAGCCACCGCTCTCGGCTGACGGTCAGGATCTCGTCCGCCAGCTCGCGGACGACGTCCACCAGCCCGGGCTCCGGGATCATGGCAAGCGTGGCGATGAACCGCGCCGCCCGGAGCATCCGCAGGGGGTCCTCGCGGAAGATGACTCGCGGCTCGCCCACGGTGCGGAGCGTCTTGGCGTGGAGATCCCGGTCGCCGCCGTAGGGGTCGATGAGGCGTCCGTCCACCGTCAGCGCCATGGCGTTGATCGAAAAGTCCCGCCGGGCCAGGTCGGCCTCCAGGTCCCTGCCGAAGGAGACGTGCGGCTTGCGGCTGCCGTTCACGTATACCTCGCCTCGGTAGGTCGTGACCTGGATCTCCCGCCGGCGATCGCCCGTCGCCAGGATCGTCCCCACCGTGCCGAACCGGCTCCCCACCGTGAAGACCAGAAGGCCCGCACCCCGCAGGATGCGGGCGCTCTCGGCGGGCAGGGCGCTGGTAGCGAAATCCAGGTCGCGGAGTTCCTCCAGCCGGGTCCCACGCTGGTAGTCCCGCACCGCGCCCCCCACGAGGTACAGCTCGTGGCCCGCCTGTAGGAACCGCTCAAAGAGGTGGGCAAATGGTACCGCGCCCGTGACCATGCATCCATCCTGTGGGTGAAGGGCGAGACCGGACCCTGCGGCCCGCACCAAACAAAAACACTAAGACCCCCGGGCCTTAGGGCGACATGGAATCACGCTCTGGTCGAAATATCGGCCACTGATGAAGTCTTGTCAAGCCGAAACGCGGCTCCGATTCCGTACTCCGGGTGGCATCCCGGCCGCGCCACCGCAGGGAAAAGACCGACGGCCCCGCTGGGGTTCCTCCGGCGGGGCCGTCGGTCGCATCCGAACCGAGCCTATTTCAAGACCTGCGGGTTCACCACGCCCTCGGGGCGGCGCCCCTCGAGCACGTCCACGATGGCCTGCGCCGCGTGGGTGGCCATGCGGATGACGCACTCCACCGTGAGGCCGGCCGAATGGGGGCTCAGCACGACGTTCGGCAGGCCGAACAGCGGGTTATCCGCCTTCGGCGGCTCCGGATCGAACACGTCCACTCCGGCGCCGGCGATGACGCCCTCCTTGAGGGCCTTGGCCAGCGCCGCCTCATCCACGATGGGACCGCGCGCGCAGTTGATCAGGAAGGCGGAGCGTTTCATCATGCAAAGTTGCGCCTCGCCGATCAGCCCCTTGGTCTCGGACATCGAGGGCACGTGCAGCGTCACGAAGTCCGCGGCCTTGAGGATGTCCGGGATGTTGGCAACGACCTTGCCCCCCGCCTTCTCCATGGCCTCGCGGGGCACCAGCGGGTCGTAGGTCAGCACCCCCATGTTGAAGGCCGCCTTGGCCTTCTGGCACACCAGATTGCCGATGCGCCCCATCCCGATGACCCCCAGGACCTTGCCGTCGAGATCGAACGCCGCGTAGCTGTTCCGGACCTCCCACTCGTTCTTCCGCGTCGCCACGTCGTACGGCACGATCCGCTTGGCCAGGGCCAGCATCAAGGCCAGGACGTGCTCGGCCACCGAGAGGGCGTTCGCGCGGGGCGTGATGGCCACGATGATGCCCCGGCGCGTGGCCGCGGCCACCTCGATGTTGTCGTAGCCCACCCCGTGCCGGGCGATCACCTTGAGGCCCGGCGCCGCCTCGATCACCGAGGCCGGGATCGGCGCCGTCCGCACCAGCAGGCCGGCACAGTCCCGGATCTCCTTGCTCAGGGTGGCCTCGGACGGATCGGATGCCACGCGGACCTCGTAGCCCTTCTCCGTCAGCACGCGGACTCCCGCCTCATGCACCGGCTGCGAAATCAGGATCTTCTGCTTTCCGCTCATGCGTGTTCACCCCTTGGGGTCGGACAATCGTGAAGTCGCCGCCCCTGCGCACAAACTAGGCCGCCCGGGTACCCAGCCGTACGGTTGGGTGCGGGCGGCCCAGTCGTTTTCCACGGGAAGCCGGTTTGCACCTCTGGGGTGCACGCCGGGCGTTACTTGGTCTCGATGTTCAGGGTCTTGAGGAGCGCGCCGAACTGATCGTACGCCTGCTTGAACCAGACCTTGTACTCCTCGGCGTTCTGGTACATGACCGGCTGGCCGATGTCCTTCATGATCTTCTGGAACTCGGCATCATCCGCGATCTCCTTGAACTTCTTCTCCAGGTAGGAGGTGATCTCCTTCGGCGTCCCCTTCGGAGCGGCCACGCCCTTCACCGAGCCGGCCGTGACCACGTCATAGCCGAACTCCTTGAATGTCGGAACGTCAGCCACCGACGGGTCACGCTTCTCGAAGGCCACGGCCAGGCCGCGCAGCCGGTCGGCCTTCATGTGCGGCAGGACCTCGCTGGGATGCCCGCCGCCGAAGTCCACATGGCCGCCCACCAGCTTGGTGATGGCGTCCGATCCGCCGGAGCCGGGAATCGTCGTCACCTTGATGCCCGCCGCCTTGGCGAAGAGCAGGAACGTGATGTCCACGGAGGCACCCTTGGTGGAGACCGAGGCCGTCATGTAATCCTTGGTCTTGCCGGCCTTCACGAGGTCGGCCAGCGTCTTGTAGGGCGAGTTGGCCGGAACGGCCAAGACAATGGAGTGCACCGACATTCGGCAGATCACCTCGAAATCCTTGAAGACATCGTATGGGAGCGGGCGCTGGAACGGAACCACCGTGTCCTCGCCGGAGCCGTAGCCGAAGAGGAGCGTGTACCCGTCCGCCTTCGACTTCACCACGTCCACCCGGCCGGGGATGCCGCCGCCGCCGGCCTTGTTGACGACTACCAGCGGCTGCGGGAAGTGCTTCGGCGCCACCTGCGAGATCGCCCGCGCCAGGACATCGGTCGAGCCGCCGGCGCCGTAGGGAACGATCAACTGAATGGGCTTGTTCGGGTAGTCTGCCGCCACCGCCGTCGTTACGCCGGCGGTGACAACCAAGCTGGCCAGCAGGGCCACGAGCATGTTTCGTCGCATTGCGTTGCCTCCTTCTGTTCGAGTGTTGGATGTTGGGACGCCGCGCCTACTACTCCGGTAGATTGGACGCCTCAACGTTGGAATTCCTTCACGGGTTTCATTGCGCGGTCGCCATCTTCGCCTGCCGCTTCTTCCGGCTCGACAGTATGTTGCCGAGGACGAAGAGAACCGCCGTCAGGATGAGCACGCCCGAGATCGGACGGAAGAGGAAGATCCCAAACGAGCCGTGGCTCATGAGCAGGGCCTGACGCAGCGAGCGTTCCATGATGGGACCGAGGACGAAGGCCAGCAGGAGCGGACCCAGGTCGAATTTCAGCTTCCTGGCCAGGTATCCGAAGAGCCCCATGACCAGCATGACCCAGATGTCGAACACGCTGTTGTTGACGCTGTACACCCCCACCAGGGTGAGGATCATCACCATGGGGGCCATGAACGCATACGGGACCTTCAGGAGCTGGGCCCACATACCCACGAGGGGGAGGTTCAGGATCAGGAGCATGACGTTCCCGATGTACATGGACGCCACCACGCCCCAGAAGACGTCCGCGTGCTCCTTGAGGAGGAACGGCCCCGGCGTGATCCCCTGAATCAGAAGCGCCGCGAAGATCATCGCGGTGGAAGCGTTCCCGGGGATCCCCAGGGTGAGCAGGGGAATGAACGAGGAGGACGCGGCCGCGTTGTTGGCGGCCTCGGGACCGGCGACCCCCTCGATGGCCCCATGCCCGAACTCCTCCGGGTGCTTCGAGAATTTCTTCTCGGTGGCATACGAGATCAGCGATGCCAGGACGGCACCCCCGCCGGGAAGGATCCCCACGACGAAGCCCAGCACCGAGCCCCGGACCATGGCCCAGCCGCTTCGGGCGAGGTCGGCCATCGTCGGGAAGATGTTCTTCACCTTGTCCGTGACGAGGCTGACGATGTCGGTTTCCTCTAGGTTGATCAGGATCTCCCCCACCCCGAACAGCCCCATGGCGATGGTGACGAAATCGATGTTGCTCTGGAGGTCGGGAATCCCGAAGTCGAACCGGACCGCCCCTGAGAGCGGATCGAGGCCCACCGAGCCCAGGATGAGCCCCATGATCGCCATCGTGAGGCCCTTCAGGGGGGAGTCGCCGGCAAGATACGTGGCCAGCAGGAGGCCCAGAACGGTCAGGGAGAAATACTCCGGAGGCCCAAATTTCAGCGCGAACTCGGCGAGCGGCGGAGCCACCATGGTGAGACCGATGACACCGAACGTCCCGGCGATGAACGATCCGATGGCGGCGACGCCGAGGGCGGCGCCCGCCCGCCCCTTCTTCGCCATCTGGTACCCGTCGATGCAGGTGACGACCGAGGCCGCCTCGCCGGGAATGTTCAGCAGGATGGAGGTCGTCGACCCGCCGTACATCGCCCCATAGAAGATCCCGGCCATGAGGATGATGGCAGTGACCGGCGACCCCATCTTCATGCTGATCGGAAGGAGGAGCGCGATGGTGGCCGCCGGCCCAAGCCCCGGCAGCACCCCCACCGCGGTGCCGAGGACGACACCGATGAAGCACCAGAGAAAGTTGACCGGGCTGAAGGCGATCTGAAATCCTTGCCAGAGTCCCGCGAAGTCAAACATGGATGCGCTATCCTTATCTTGTGCGTCTCTGGACTGTGCGTTTCTTGACTAGAACAGGATGCCCCGTGGGAATGGAGTCTGAAGCAGGAGCTCAAAGACCAGGTACACCACGAGGCCCGTGAGAACACCCGTGGACGCAGCGACGACGATGGATTTCCGTTCGAGGATGAGGAGCCAGCCCGTGACCAGGATCACCACGCTCGTCACCGCTCCCAGGTCGTCGAAGGCAATGACGTAGCCCCCCATGATGATCACCGCCAAGAGCGGCCGGAGCCAACCCTTCGGCTGCCAGAACGACACCTGCTTCTCGTCTGGGCCCCGGTGCGTCAGGATGATCATGCCGGCTAGAATGGCCAGGATGACCCCCAGACCAAACGGCATGAACCCCGAGCCCGGCTGGCCGTGATCGAAGAGCCGCAGGACCCACACCGACTGCTGAATGACCACGCCTGCGACAATCAGCAGGAAGATCGCAGCCACACGTTGCCATGAGTTCACGACGCAAACCCCTCCTCTTGACGGCGAACGATCCCGTCGCTCTGCTCTTGCGGAATCAGGTTCTTTTTGGGCGTAAGCGTATTTTCTTACGTGGAGACGGACGGGTCAAGGCAAGCACTCGCGGAGATCGGATGTCGTGCGGGGTCCCATACATATTGCAGAAGGGAACAAGAAAGGCGAGAGCGGGTACTCGAAACCCGCTCTCGCCTCGTCTATCGCCTGGGCGCCTGCGCGGCCCAAGCGGCCCGCTCGCGCCCCTTCCAACTGTCCGATCAACCCTTAACCTGCCCCAGGATCCGAACCCGCACTTCCTGCTGGTAGCGCTCCCGCTCCTTGGGCGGCATGGCCCACATCTTCCGCTGATGGCTTTCCCACTCCTGCTGGGTCATCGCGTGAGCTCCCTGGCCAGGCCGCAAGCCAAAAGCCTGCTCCGCTTCCTGCTGCCAATCGAGGCTGACCAGCTCTTGATTTGGGAGAGGATACGGGACTCGCTGCCCCTGGGGCCCCGCTAGCATCAGCGACCACACGAAGGCAACCGCCATTGCCGCAACCGGAAGCACGAAATACGGGAACTTTTTCATCTTGGCTCCTCCTATTCTCTAGATGTTACAAGATTCACTGTGGAATGCCTTTATGCTATACCAAACTACTCCTGTTTGTCAAAGACTAAATTAGTCCGATTAGATAATCTCTTCTTGGCGCTGACTTCCCGAGGTAGCTGTGAAGGCTAGAACAGGCAGGCTAGACCCGGGGACGAATACCCTGAAGGGCTTTTATTACGAGCCGTTGGCCTTGTTCGAGCACACCATCGACTGGTTCGCTTCCGGTTCCTGGAGGCGAACGCCAATCGAATCCTTCCGACCGCACCGCCTACCTGGGTGCCGGACGGGCTGAGCCGGCGGCGATGTCGGAGCGCCGGGGGTGGCATGCCTCTGTACCGGAGTGGCACTTGCATCTCCTCCATTCGGTCCACGCCAACCCGGCTCGACCCGCATCACCCCATGTGCCTTGCCCTCCGGTATGACTCGGAGCGGGTCGAGAGGATTCGACAGGAAGGATTCGATGGCCGATTGGCCCTCCGCCAGACGGCCGGAACCGATCGGCGGCTACCGCGTCGCCTCCTCGAGCAAGTAAATGTAGGACCGGTAGACGCGGCCCGTGGCGCGGGTCATGCCGATCTCGCAGGTGCGGCTGCTGGAGAAGTGCCCATCAGACACGCTGGCACGGACCTCCGCCGCCTCCCGGCGCGTCGCCGACTCCGTCAGCTCCGGGAACAGGAAGCCGCGGTCACCCGCAAATCCGCAGCATCCCGCCGCGGCGGGGATGGTCACCTCGTCGCAGCAGAATCGCGCGATGGTCGCGAGCTTCTCCGAGAGGTTCATCTTGATCACCGAGCAGACCGGATGGAGCACCACCGAGCGAAGGCGTCGCCGGACGGTCAACCCCGGCAGGAGCTGGTCGTGCACGAAGGCAATGCTGTCGAGGAACGTGAGCTGGTCGAACCGCGCCTGGCTCTCGGGCAAAAGATGGGGCCGGCACGTGAGCAGGCCGTACGTGCACGGGCTGGTGTCCATCACGATCGGCAGCCGCCCGCCCTCGGACCACTCCCAGCACCGCTCGACGGTCCGGTTCACCGTCACCGCGTGCGCTTGGTCGTAGCCCTTGGACGAGAACGGCACGCCGCAGCAGGTGCCCTCGATATCCTCCGGAATCCACACCGGTCTCCCCGCCCGCCGGGCGAGTACCTCGAGGGCCTCCACGAGGGACATCGTCGCCGGCTCTCCCGGCAGGTGCCCCATGACCCGCGAGAGACAGCTCGGCAAGTGAACCTCCCCGTGGCAAGCCACGGGGAGGTTCACTTCTTGGCGCGCAGGTCGGCCAGGGCCTTGTCGAGCAGCTTGATCCCGTCCTGCGAGGCATTCAGCGATCTGGTGAGTGATTCTCGCGCCAGGGACGGGTTGTGGAAGCCGTCGGAGTTCTCCGCCGTCCACCACTCCCAGAGGATGTGGGCCGTGTCGTGGTACTCGCGGGCCTGCCTGAGGGTCTCCTCGGGTACGCCCGCCATCTTGGCCTCCTCGAACTTATCGATGAGTTGCCCGAGCCAGAACTCCGCTTTGGTGATCTTGCCCCGGATGTAGTTCTGGATGGCGTCAATCTGGTACTCGGCCTCCTCCTGCGTCCATTTCGCATGGCAGCGGACGCAGGTATCCTTCTTCATGTACCGGGCCGAGCGCTGGCCGTGGAAGGTATAGGTCTTCCCCGCCCGGTTCTTCACCTTGGGCATGTGACAGTCCTTGCACTCGACTCCTTTCCTTTCGTGCGGGCTGCTCCAGAAGGTCTCGGTTTCGGGATGCTGGAGCTTGGTGAGCGGGGCCCCGGTGATGGCGTGGCGGAAGTCCTTGAAGCCGACCTCCTCGTATCGCTTCTGAAGGTCGAGGACGTTCACCCAGGGGAAATAGTTGGTCCGCCGATCGGTCATGCCAATGCTCTCGCCCGTCTTGGGATCGAAGCCGGGGTTGCAGGCGTACTCCACGTGGCACTGGGCGCACATCAGGTTGGAGTCCGGCTTGCTCAGCACACCGATGGCGCGGAAGTCGCGGAACATCACCTTCCGGATGGTGGTCTTCCGGCTCTTCGCCTGGTCGTAGGGATACGTCCCCTCGCCCCGGTCCACGACGGCGTTGATCAGGGCGTCCCGCACCACGCGCGGCTGCGCGGAGTGCGGGTCGTGGCAGCCGAAACAGTTGATCGGGTGGACGAGGTCCCGCGCCATCTCCACCACCTTGGAGGTCCGCGACCACTTGGCGTCGGGATCAGGGTCGCCCATATACCTCCACTTCAGGATCTGATCGTAGCTCTTGCAGCTGAAGCAGACCGGGTTGGCGGCGACGGCCGTCTGGGGGAGGAAGACCTTCTGGTCGCGGCTGCCGGGCTCCTTGTCGGTGAGGACGCCCCAGGTGTTCCGCTCGGCCCCCTTGGCATCCAGGATCTTGGTCCAGTCCGTGAGCTGGAACCGCCCGCCGTAGGCCCGGTCCACGATCAGGTGGTCCACCAGCATGAAGACGTGGCTGCGCGGCGCGGCATGCTCCTTGCTGAAGCCGTGCGGCATGATGAGCTTGTCGAAGAGGGGCGAGCGGCTGCGGAAGGTGGCCTTCTCCTGGCGGGCCTTGGACTGGAGGTTGACCGCCACCATGGATTCATACTGATCCTGGTGGCAGTCGCCGCACGCTGCGTGGTCCATCCGGGTGCGGGGCTTCTCGCTCGGATCCTGCGCGTGCTCCGGCAGACCCTCGTGGCACGCCACGCAGTTGACCTTGGCGTGCTTCCCTTGGGCGTGGAACTTCTGGATCTCGTCGTGGCACTGATAACAGCTCTCGACCTTGACGGGCGTGACCGGTGTCGCCGTCGCCCTGGCTCGCGGCGATTCGCCCTTGGCGGCCACCGCCTGTTCCGCGGCGAGGTAGAGACCGAGGGCGAGAGGAATGGACAGGACGAGGCAGACCACATACCGTTTCCAGGCCATGGCGGGCCTCCTCCCCGGGTTCACCGGTGGGGTGCGATGATGACGTGGAAGATGGCATTCCCGCCGATGAGCCAGCTCCCACCGACATAAGGGACGAGGAGCAGGGGGTAGTCCATGCGGCGCCTCCTGGCTCACCCGATGCGCCGGCGGGTACGCGGGGTCCGCCGACGGATACCGAGCCGCTGCGTGTCCGTCCTAGGCCGAAGGGGGAATTTAGCCGAGATCACCGAGCTCCACCCGGAGCCCTGTATACCATACCAGAAACTCAGGGGAGTCGGAAGAGGGGCCGCCTGTCACGGTGACTCAGGCGTGCTGCAGCTAGGGCCGGGTGGGGACTCGCTCCTCCCCTGCGGGGGTGAGTGCATACCGGTCACCGACCTCGGCCACCAGGCCGGCCTGGACCAGCTCGCGCAGGCTGCTCCGGATCCGGAAGAGGGGCAGGCCGAGGGAGCGGGCGATCTCCTCCGCCCCCCGGGTCTTCTGAAGCATCTGGAGCACGGCACGGGCCACCGGTTCCAGCGTGCCGTCGGGCTTCACGCAAGGCATCGCATTCTCCTCCCTACTTCGGTAGGTCCTTGACACAGAAGAACCAGTCGGTGCACTCGTAGCCGGCCTGCATCCGCTCCTCGGCGGCTTCGGCGGTCTTGAAGTCTTCCAGGCGGATGGTGCCGTGCGTGGTTTCCGCCGTAAACGAGGGGGCGGGCATGCCGAGACGCGGGAAGGCGGGAGCGGGCCTCGTCGGGACCACCGGTTCCATGGAACGCCTTCTTTCCGTGCGCACGAGAGACGGACCGCCAGCATCGTTGGTCGGCCGCATCGTCGAGAGAGACGGCACGCCCTGGTGGCAGCTGCATCTGCCACCAGGGCGCGGTCCACCTCTCCACGAATCTTACGGCCTTAGCGGCCGCTTGTCATTCGCGAACGCGGGAAGCCACCCCGCGAAAGGGCCGGGGTTACCGCAGCGCGTAGGAGTGGAGCACCTTCATGTAGTTGGCGCGGACGAAGGCGGTCGGCTGGGCCACCGACTTCTGGCTCATGCTCCCCTGCATCTGGCGGATGGATGCGTACTCGTGCTCCTCCATCCACCGGACGATCCCGTCCCGCACCGCCGTGAGATGCCCGACCCCGTTTTTCAGGAGCGCCGAGGTCATCATGGCCACCTTGGCCCCGGCCATCATGCTCTTGATCACATCCTCGGCCGTGTGCACGCCCCCGGTGATGGCCAGGTCGGGCTTGACGTGGCCATAGAGAATCGCCACCCAGCACAGCCGCAGCCGAAGCTCCTCGGGGCGGCTCAGGTTCAGGCTGGGGGCCACCTCCAGCTTCTCCAGGTCGAAATCCGGCTGGTAGAAGCGGTTGAACAGCACGAGGGCGTTCGCCCCCGCCTGATCCAGGCGCTTGGCCACGGAGGCCATGGAGCTGAAGTACGGCCCCAGTTTCACCGCCACCGGAATCTTCACGCTGGCCCGCAGGTCCAGCACCAAGTCGGCGTACATCTGCTCCACCTGGGCGGAGGTCATGTCCGGGTCGGTGGGAATGTAGTAGACGTTCAGCTCCAGGGCGTCGGCCCCGGCCTCCTCGATCTTCTTGGCGTACCGGATCCAGCCGCCGGTGGAGATGCCGTTCAGGCTCCCGATCACCGGGATCTTGACGGCGGCCTTGGCCTTGCGGATGTGCTCCAGGTACGCGTCCGGGCCAAGCTTGTACTCGCCCATGTCCGGAAAGTAGCTCAGGGCCTCGGCAAAACTCTCGGTCCCGTGGGTGAGGAATCGGTCCAACTCCCGGCTCTCCAGGGTGAGCTGTTCCTCGAAGAGCGAGTGCAGCACCACCGCGGCGGCCCCGGCGTCCTCCATCTGTCGGATGGCGCCCAGATCCTCGCAGAGCGGGGAGGGAGACACCACCAGGGGGTTCTTCAGTGTGAGTCCCAGGTAGCTTGTCGTGAGGTCGGTCATGGCGCCTTCTCCTCTGTTGCGCCCGCGCCCGGCATGGCCGCCCAGTGCTCGTAGAGGCGCCAGCGAGCCGTCACCTCTGCCTGGGCGGTCTCCAGCAACCGCTTGGCCGCCTCGGGGTCACTGTGGGTCAGCATGGTGAAGCGCGTCTCGTTGTTCTCGAACTTGTCCAGCGTGATGCTGGGGGCCTTGCTGTCCAGGACCAGCGGGTTCTTCCCCTGCTTGACCAGGTCGGGGTTGTACCGCATGAGCGGCCAGTGGCCCGACTGGACCGCCGCCT
>JBGPQZ010000008.1:0-25549 GCA_041489335.1 Methylomirabilia bacterium | reverse complement strand
GTCGCGCGCCGCCAGCGCCCCGCCCAGCAGCCCGATGAGCAGCGTCAAATGTTGTTCAAAGGCGGTCGCGCCGCTGATGCCGGCCTGGAAGAATTTGCGGAGGACGATTTCCGCCAGCGGCAGGAGCACCAGGGCGGCCAGTACGAGCGAGACCAGGAGGCTTTCGACGTCCCGCAGCCAGGGGCGCCAGCCTTCGCCGTTCATTTCTTGTCCCCCGCCCGGGCGGCGCGGTAGGCTTTCAACTGCGCGACCACCTCGTCGAAAATGTCCGCCGGAACAATCACGCCACGGATTTTTGGATAAATCGCTTCTACCTCTCGCCGCCACTCGGCCTCGACGTCCGGGGGGACCGCGTGGACCATCAGACCGCGCTTGCGCATAGCCTCGACCGATTCCACGCTCTCGCGCCGGCCGTCGGCCTTCATGAGCTTGCCGGTCTCCGTGGCCGCTTTCCGCAAGGCGTCCCGCCCCTCCAGGGGTATGGTGTCCCAGATCTTCTTGCTAATGACCGTCCCGCCGACCAGCGGTGCATAGGCCAGATCGAGCATGTGGGGCGCGGCCCCATCCACCCGGCTGGCCAAGGCGATGCTCGGCGGCAACGGGACCGCGTTGATCAAGCCGGTTTGCAGGCCGGGCAGGATGTCCACCGTCTCCAACGGGACGGGATTGCAGCCGACCGAGCGGTAAGTTTCTACGTCGGTGGCGCTGCGGGTCCAGACGAACAATTTGCTCTTCTTCAAATCGTCGGGTCGGATCACGGGCTGCTTGGAAAAGAACCGCACCCAGCCACTATCGCCCCAAAACAGCACCACGAAGCCCTTTTCCTCCAGGCGCTTTTCCAGCATTGGATGCAACTTCTCGCCGATGTAATCCACTTCCTCCAGCGAGCGGAACATCATCGGCAGGTTTTGGAGGCCGGTGACGGCCGGCTCGATCTCCGCCAGGCCCACCGCGGTCAGCATCCCGGCCTGCAGCTGGCCCAACCGCATGCGGCGAACCATGTCGGCCTCGCTGCCCATCGTGCCGTCGGGATAAATAGTCAGCAGCACGCCCCCACCCGGCGCTTGTCGCCATTGTTCGCCCATGGCCAGGAGGTGTTTGGAATACGAGGAGCCTTTCGGGGCGAGCGTCCCCAGCCGCACCCTCACCGGGCCGCTGGCGCCGAAGACGCGGTCGAGGGAGCCCAACGCGCCGCCCAGGCCCAAGGCCAGCGCGGCGGGCAGGAATTGTCTTCGCGTGAGTCCGTTCAGTGTCGTGGTTGTCCGTGACGCCGATTCATTCGCCATGGGTGTGACCGTCGGGACCGGTCCCTCTGCCTGCGAGTTCGCCGCGCTGTGGTTTTCCATGTGGCGCGCCTTACTCGTCTTCAATCAAAAACAGTTCCGCTTTCCGCGACAGCAGCCAGCGCGCTCGGCGCTGCATGACCACATTCAGGAGCCGCGTATCGGGGTTGGCGTCGGGATTAATGGCCAGCGCCCGCTTCAGCAGCGACTCAAATTCCTTCACGTCCTGTTGTTGGACCGTCACCGCTTCGGCCAGAGCCACCAGCGGCCCGGCGTCTTTCCCCTCCGAAAGCGCCAGCGCCCGCTCGAAATGTGCGCGGGCCCGCGCCGCGGGATCGCCGGGCGCGCCCTGGCGGCTCATCTCGTACGTGACCAGAAACGTGTGAATCGCCCCGCGACCGTGACTCTCGTCCAGTTCCAGCGCCCGGTCTATCAACGCTTCCATGGCTGGAATCTGCGCGATGAGCCCAGGGTTGTCCTTGGAGAGGGAGATAGCTGCTCCCCACGCGGCCGCAGTCCAATATAGGAGCGGCACATCAGCCTTGGTGGCGGCGCGCACCGCATCTCTGGGATTGGCCAGCACGGCACTGGGAAAGCCGGGGTACGTCACTTCCAAGCCGCGCAGGCCGTAATCGCGGGCGCGCAGGTAGAGGCGCCTGGCCCGCGTCCGCAACGCCTCGGCGGCGGCCAGGTCGCGCGCCTCCAGTTCGTCGGCCTCCTGCTGCACAAAGGCATAGGCATACTGCGTAAACCCACTCGCCGCGGCGGACAGCAGGCCCTGGCGCTGCGGGGTCTCCGCCAGCAGACTCTCCAGGAGCTTGAGGCTGAAGGGGGCCGCCGCCTTGACCAGATCCGGGTCGTCATCGCTGGCGAAGGTCGTGCCGCTGTGGGCGACGGCGTCGGCGAACTGGTCGAGGGCATAGCGGCGCAGCAGTGAGCAGCCGCTGCCGACGATCCCCGCCAGCAACACAATGCACAGGATCATCCGTGGATTACTCATGGCCTGAGATCCCGGCAGGTCTTTTCCCGTCGCTGCTCCCACGAGACCCATTCCGGGGGGAGCGCCCCCCTCCATGCGCCAAGGCGCCTGAGCGAAAGAGATCAAGTCAATCGAAAGCTGAGAGGAATGCCAGTCCTGTTCTGAGAGCCGAGGAAGCCATGCCAGCCTCCTGGCGGCAGAACAGAACCGGAGCGTTCTCGACCCGCGGAGTTCGCATCGAACACGGTGCCTTCATAGGCCGCCTGCGGTCGGCGCCTCAACCGAAACATCGGTTCATGCGGAATGGTCTGCTCGACAGGCTATGCGGAGCCTCCCTGCTTGTCAAGGTTGGATCTTTCCCGGCGCGGGTTCACGGTGGGGATATTGCGCTGACGGGGATATTGCCGCGGGCCGTCGATCCACCGGAAGGATGAAGCTTTCGCACCAGTGCCGACAAGACAGAGGCGGCCCTGGAAAAAACCGCCTCCGATCCTCTCGCCGTTGCTGACACCCAAGAGAACTGGCGCCTGGGGAGCAGCGGACCCCTCATGGAGCAATGGTGCCGGGGGAGGGAATCGAACCCTCATGGGGCAAGCCCCGCGGGATTTTGAGTCCCGTGCGTCTACCAGTTTCACCACCCCGGCATTTGGAGGACATTGTTTTAGGCCAGACTCTTCGGCCTGTCAAGACGAAAGGGGACGAAAGGGGAGGGATTTTTCACTTGACGCGAGTGCGCCCGCGTGGTCTCATTACGCCCCTAACCTGATCGGAAGCAGCATGGGGCTGTGGCGCAGTTGGGAGCGCGCCTGACTGGCAGTCAGGAGGCCAGGGGTTCGAATCCCCTCAGCTCCACCAAGGATCACCAACCGGGACCATCTCAATGGTCCCGGTTCTTTTTTACCCGGCGCGCGTACCGCGCGCTGTCGCCAACTCTGGCCGCCCGCTTTAGCTCTCTGCGGTCAGGCGTGCGCGCGCGAGGACGGCTCGGATGGCCGCCTCGTGCGAGGCGCGCTCCTCTGCAGAAAGGGCCTGCGGCTTTGCCTTGAGCCGCGTGAGATACGTCTGGCAGGCCTCGAAGAGCTCCTCAGCGAGATCGCTGACCGCCTCGAAGGCCGGGATGGGCAGGTAGAGGAAGCCATCGATGAGACCGCTCCCCATCCACTCCACGAGCCCTCCCAGGATCTGCTCCGCCGCGGGCGCGCCCTTCGCCCCGGCCACATCGAGGAACAGCGTCCCCCAGCGCTCCAGGTCGTTCACCAGTCGCAATAAGGCCTCGTGAGGCGCACCCAGAGGGTACCCGCGCTCCCAGAGGGTACCCGCATCAGGCGGGGATGGATCTGCGCTCATGGCTGATGGGCCGCGCCGTCAGGCGCGTACAGCGCGAGGGCGGCGAAGGTGACCGTCCCGTTCGGGTCGGGCCACTGGCTGTAGCTGAGCAACCGCCCCGTGCCCCCGTCGAGGAGTCGCAGCAAGGCGTAGATCGGTGGGAGGCCACAGATCCTTCGCCGGTCCCCACCCCGGGCCACGGCCCGGAAGAACGCCTCGGCGTCCCCGGCCTCGACACTCTCCAGCGTCTTCCGGTCCAGGTCGGCCACCTCGCGGAGCTGCCCCGGCGTCAGGGGGCGCGGGTCGCCGAACTGGGGCCCCACGTGGGTCAGGTCCGCGCTGGCGAGGAGGACCGTCCGCCCGCCCGCGCCGCGGATCGTCTCGCGGAGTGCCGCCAGAAATGCCTCCAGCTCGCCGTCATCCGCCGGCGATCTTCCCTCCTCGATCAGGTGGTGGAACGACCCGCACAGCACGGGGACGATGCGGACCGGTCGGTCCATGGGCACCACGTGTCGCAGGAAGACGGCCTGGAACTCGATCGAGTGCTCCCCGCGATGGGCGAACTCGTCCGTCAGGTACGCCTCGCCCGTCCGGGCCAGGAGATCGTCCAGGAACTCCCGATCGGCCTTGACCCTCCCCAGCGGCGTCTCGAAGTCTTTCCGCGTCAGGGCAAACGGCCGCGCGATGGGGACGTGCACGGTCCCCAGGACGATCCAGCGATCCACGGCCCCCGCCCCGCGGAGCTCCCGATAGCCCCAGGCATAGCAGGGGCCCCCTCGGGAGAAATCGATGTGCGGCACGATCAGGCCGGCCAGACGGTCCGCGGAGGGGCTGGGCGGCGTATCGCCCGGCCCTCCCTCCGCCGCGAAGCAACGCTCCAGCTCCTGCCGAAGCTCCGCCGGATCCGCCGAATAGCTCTTCCCGGCCATCCGAGCGGGCCGGGTAGAAGCCTGGCGGAACGCTTCCTCCAGGGCGGCCCGATGCGCGGCGAATCGAGGGCCGTCCAAGAGGAGCGCATCGTCCAGCGATCGGATAACCCCCATCAATTGCTCGCGAAACAGGAGCGTCCCGAAGCGCCGGGCGAAGGCCGTCTGGATATCCAGCAGGGAGTTGCGTCCGTCGAAGAGGTCGAGGATGGCGGCCGCCTGCGGCGGGAGGAAAACCACGGAATCCGCGAAGTGCATCGGGTCCCGCAAGCACAGGACCCGCTCTCCCTGGACGACGGCGGGAAAGGCCTCCACCGGCCTGAGGCGAGGAAACTCGAGGGGGGAGGTTTCGTCGGCTCCTGACATCTTACAGATACCGTCAGCCTTGCATTTTCAACAGGTTACACAGTTAATGGATGCCCGCCGCTCCCGCCTCTACCCGCGCACACAGAATCTCCTTGACGCCGTCAGTCAAACCGGGTACCTTTCCGGAGCTTCAAAACTGAAGTGCGACATTTTGCCTCATTCGGCCGTCTCGCCGAACCCCAGTTTCATCCTGCATTCATTCATTCCTTCATCCTGTAAGAGGCGGACGTTCACCGGTCTCGCCTGGACGGATCCGGCAAGCCGCGGGTGAGATCATCGCCTCTGAATCCTGTCAATCGGCACTAGGCCTCGGACTGCCACGGCTCGGCTCTTTCGGGCGCGGCCGCGCCGAGGATCGGAGATCGTTCGCCATGTCCATGGAAGCTGCTTTGGCGGAGTTTGAGTTTCGCTTGCTGGATCTTCCGCACCAGCGACCCGTTGTGATCGCCCCATCCCGCTTCGGGTGGGCCATGAGCCAGATCGTCCTGGGGGGGCTCCTCCTGACATACCTGGCGGGATGGGCCCAGGACATTCAGCGGGTGCAGCATCTTCGCGCGGAGCCGGTCTCCTTCTCCAAGGTGGTGATCATCACCAAGCACGAGGCGTATGACCGCATCCATCCCACCCGAACCGCACGACGCTCGGGGAAGCCGGTCCGCCCGTATCTCGGCCCCGCCGAGACCATCCGGGAGTTGACCCCGTACTGAGCCCGGAGGGCCGTCCGCCGCGCTCGGAATCAGGGAGGCTTACAGGTTTTCCGGCTCGACGCTGACCTTCGCCGTCTGGCGGAGCTGCCGAACCCAGTCGCCGAGGACCATCTCGCGCTTGGAGAACAGGAGCTGGGTCCGGAAGGTCTCCAGGTTCTTCTCGAAATTCTCGGCGGGCGGATCCTCCGCCGCGACGAGCCGCAGCAGGTAGGATGCCTTCGGCGCGGCAACCAGGGGGCTCATCTCGTTCGGGCGGAGCACCGACGCCGCCTGACGGAAGGCTTCGGGGTCGGGGACCTCCTGGGGGGGGATCGAGGCCGGGAATGGCCCGTACTGCTTGATGGTGACGCCGGCCTCCTGGCTCGCGTCCCGGAGCGACTTCCCCTTGCCGGTCGCCAGCGTGATCGTCTCGGCCAGCTTCTTGCCCTCATCCCCGGCCGGGAGTTGGGCCACCTCCACCGTGAGCTGCCGGCGCGCGCGTCGGAACGTCTCGCGGGCCTCGGCATCCGACACCTTCACCGACTCCCGCACGAGGCTCTCGACCTTCCGCTCCGTCAGGTCGCGCCGCATGTCGGCCTCGAAGCGCTCCGGCGTCAAGCGATTGGCCTTGAGGAGGTCCAGGTAGCGCTGCTTGCTGAACGTCCCGTCCTTGTCCGCGAAGGCCGGGAAGCGCTGGACCTCGGCCACCAACTCCTCCGGACCCACCTCGAGCCCGACCCGCTCGGCGTACTGCAGGACCAACAGCCGGCGGACCATGCGATCCAGCACCTGTTGCTTGAGGTTCAGGGAGGCCAGCAGCTTCTCGTCCCACTGGTCCCCGAAGAGCTGCTTGTACATCTCCACCTGACGGCGGAGCGCCTGGTTGTAGTCGTCCGCCAGGATCTCCGTCCCGCCGACCACGGCCACCACGCCTCGGCGGCCCAGATCGCCCGGCGTGGATTTCACCCCCCACACCACGAAGATGGTGCCGATGAAGGTGACCACCACGACCAGCATGACGCCCTTGATGAAAAACCCACTTCCTTCCCGCATCGTCTTCAGCATGCCACGATCCCTTCTTTGCCTCCGAGGTTTACATGTCACCATACCGCATCGGGCGCGCGCTTGGCAAGGGCTTTCCCGCGGGCCAACTGCGCAAATCTACTTGTGTTTTTGGAAACCGTGTGTTAAAGAGAGACGCGGTCAGCCCTTTATTTCATCGCGGGTTCCGGTCCCCACCGCGAGGTCCGAAAGGAGATAGAATGCTCTTCGATTGGCTCTTCGGGATGTTCTCCAACGACCTTGCCATAGATCTGGGCACGGCCAACACGCTGATCTATATCAAGGGTAAGGGGATCATCCTCTGCGAGCCCTCGGTTGTGGCCATCAAGAAGGGCACGAACCAGGTGCTCAAGGTCGGGCGGGAGGCCAAGGAGATGCTGGGGCGCACGCCCGGCAGCATCGTGGCCATCCGGCCGCTGAAGGACGGGGTCATCGCCGATTTCGACGTGACGGAGCAGATGATCCGCGCCTTCATCCTGAAGACGCACAACCGGAAGGCGCTGGTGCGCCCCCGCGTCATCGTGGGCGTGCCGTCGGGCATCACCCAAGTGGAGAAGCGGGCCATCCGGGACTCGGCCGATCAGGCCGGGGCCCGCGAGGTCTACCTGATCGAGGAGCCCATGGCGGCCGCCATCGGGGCGGGCCTTCCCGTGCAGGAGCCCATCGGCAGCATGATCGTGGACATCGGCGGGGGCACCACCGAGGTGGCCGTGATCTCCCTCTCCGGCATCGTCTACAGCCAGTCGGTGCGCATCGCCGGCGACGAGATGGACGAGGCCATCACGCAGTACCTCAAGCGGAAGTACAACCTGCTGATCGGCGAGCGCACCTCGGAGAACATCAAGATCCAGATCGGCTCCGCCTATCCGTTCGACGAGCCGCGCAAGATGGATATCAAGGGCCGCGACCTGGTGGACGGCATCCCCAAGACCCTCGCCATCAACGACAGCGACATCCGCGAGGCCCTGCACGATACCGTCTACGCCATCGTGGACGCGATCAGGACGGCGCTGGAGCGCACGCCGCCCGAACTCGCCGCGGACATCGCCGAGAATGGCATCGTCCTGGCCGGCGGCGGGGCGCTCTTGCACGGCCTGGATACCCTGATTGCCCTGGAGACGCACCTCAAGGTACGGGTGGCCGACGACCCGCTCTCCTGCGTGGTGCTGGGAACCGGCAAGGTCCTGGATGAACTGGACTTCTTGAAGACCATCTGCCTGGACTCCTAACCGATCCCCCGCCCTCGTCCGGGACGCACGCGTCGCGGCCGAGGGGCCCGGGCGGGGATCACGGGGGCGACTCTGGTGAGCGGTCTCCGGCGTCTGCTGGCCCGCTACCGGCGGGCCGTCATCCTGGCCACCACGCTCATTGCCGCCTTCGTCCTCATGACGCTGCAGGTACGACACGATCGTGCCGTGGTCGCCTTCACGCGTCAGGCCGTCCTCTTCGTCATCTCCCCCTTCATCAAGGTCGCCGCCGTGGCCGTGGGCAGCACCACCCAGGTCTGGCGGGACTATGTGGACCTGCGCGCCCTGCGCGAGGAGAACCTTCGGCTCGAGCGCGAGGCGGCCGTCCTCACGCGGCGGATCAGCCAACTCGAGGAGCAGGCCCTGGAGACCCAGCGCCTGCAGCGCATGCTGAGCTTGCGCGAGACGACCCAGAGCGATTACGTGGCGGCGCGGGTGATGGGCAAGGACGCCACCAACTGGTTCAAGACCGTCCTGGTGGACCGGGGCGGGCTCGCGGGGGTGCGCCGGAACATGCCCGTGGTCTCGCCGGATGGCCTGGTCGGCCGTGTGGTGGAGGTCACACCCGCCGCCGCCAGGGTCCAGCTCATCACCGACCCCGTGAGCGCCGCCGGCGGGCTGCTGCAACGCACCCGCGTCACCGGGATCGTCTCCGGGAACCTGGGGGCGGGGCTCCGGGTGCGATACCTCCCGCTCATGGCGGACGTGGTCGTGGGAGATGAGGTGGTCACGTCAGGCATGGGCGGGGTGTTCCCGAAGGGGATCCCGGTCGGCCGCATCACCGCCGTGGAACGCAAGAGTGGGGCCCTATTCCAGGAGGCGACCCTGCAACCGGCCGTGGACCTGGCCCGGCTGGAAGAGGTCCTGATCCTCACGGTCGCGCCGCGCGAGGGGTTCGAGGCCGGGAACGGGCACTGACCATGCGGCTTTTTCTGCTCAGTCTGCTCTCGTGCGCCATGGCCCAGGGGACGCTTCTGGGTCCCGTGAGCGTCGTGGGCATCCGCCCGGACCTCTTCCTCCTCCTGGTCTTCGTCCTGAGTCCGCGCCTGGCCCCGGAGGTCGCGACGCTCCAGGGCTTCGCCATCGGCCTCACTCAGGATGCCCTCTCCGGCGGGCCGTTGGGCCTACGGGCCTTCATCTGCAGCCTCATGGGCTTTGTCACGGCCCGCCTGAGCCATGACCTGTACACCGACAAGCCGCTGGCCCAGCTCTGGCTGTTGCTTACCGGCTCGGCCGGGGCCGGGGTCCTCACCTTCACCCTGCTCGCCTTCTTCCTGGGCCCCCCGCCCCTCTTCTCGAGCCTCTGGGTGATCCTCCCCGAGGCCGCCTACACGGCCGGCGTCGGGTTTCTCCTGCTGCGGCTGCCCTGGGTGCACGCCGCGCTGGCTCGGTCCGCATGAGGCTGAAGTCCCCCTCTGCCCCGCCGCTGCAGGCTCTGCCGCTTCGCCTCAGGCGGGCAATGCTGTGCGTGGCCGTCGGCTGTCTCGTGCTGCTGCTGCGTCTCTGGTACCTCCAGATCCTCGAGGGCGACCGCTACTTCACCCTGTCCACCAACAACCGGCTGCGGGTGCGGGCGGTGGAGGCGCCCCGGGGCTTCATCCTGGACCGCCACGGCGAGGCCCTGGTGGAGAACCGGCCGACCTTTGACCTCTACGCTACCCCCGAGGACGTGGTGAGCCCGGCCGAGGCGGCCATGATCCTCGCCGGGATTCTCCGGGTGGCCCCGGCAGAGGTCGAGGCCAAGCTGGCCGAGGGGCGGGCCCGGCCCTACCAGCCGATCCTCCTCCGCAAGGATCTGGACGAGACGATGATGGTGGCGGTGGAGGAACGCCGGCTGGACTTGCCCGGCATCAACCTCCGCGTGCGCCCCGTTCGCGCCTATCCCAGTGGGGGCATCGCGGCCAACCTCCTCGGCTACGTGAGCGAGGTGAACCAGGCCCAGCTCCAACGGGAGGAGTACCGGGACTTCCGACCGGGCGAGTACCTCGGGCAGTCCGGCGTCGAGCGGCGCTTCGACGCCTTCATCCGCGGCGTGGACGGCGGCGAGCAGGTCGAGGTGGACGCCCGCGGCCGCGCCCTGCGCCTCGTGAGCCGGACCGAGCCGCGCTCGGGGGCCAACATCATTCTGACCATCGACCGGAAGATCCAGGAGGCCGCCGAGGCGGCCTTCGCCGGGAAGAAGGGCAGCGTCATCGCCATGAACCCGAGCACCGGCGAGATCCTGGCCCTGGTCAGCCGCCCCTCCTACGATCCTAACCTCTTCGCCCAGCGCATCAGTGGCGAGGAGTGGCAGAAGATCGCCGGGGATCCCGGCCACCCCCTGCAGAATCGGGCCTTCCAGGCGCAGTACCCTCCCGGCTCGATCTTCAAGCTGATCGTGGCCATCGCCGGCCTGGAGAGCGGGGCGCTCACACCAGAGACGAAGTTTTACTGCCCGGGCGCGTTCCACCTCGGGAACGTGAAGTTCGACGACTGGAAGAAGGGGGGGCACGGGGCGCTGGACCTGCGCGGGGCGATCGTCAACTCCTGCAACGTCTACTTCTACCAGGCGGGCCTCCGGGTGGGGATCGACGAGATCGTCCGCGTCTCCCGCGCCTTCGGCCTGGGGGAGCCCCCGGGCCTCGGCCTCGGGGACGAGGCCAAGGGGAATCTCCCCAATCCGCAACCCAGGCGGCGCGGCCAGCCGAACTGGTCGGCCGGCAACACCGTGGTCACCAGCATCGGGCAGGGCCTGGTGGTGACGTCCCCCATGCAGCTTCTCAGCATGGTCTCGGCCATCGCCAACGGCGGGACGATCTATCGGCCGTGGGTAGTGAAGAAGATCGTCTCCCTCTCGGGTGAGGCGCTGGAAGAGTACGAACCGGAGCCGATCCGGCAGGTCGGCGTCAAGCCCGAGACATTGGCGTTCATCCGCCAGGCCATGCTCGGCGTCGTCGAGGGGGGCACCGGGGCGCGGGCGAAGGTCCCCGGCGTCCTCATCGGTGGCAAGACGGGAACGGCCCAGGTGGTGAAGAAGGGCGAGGAGAAGCGGCAGGCAGACTGGAAGGACCACGGCTGGTTTGTCTCCTTCGCCCCGATGGACAACCCCCAGTTGGCCGTCGTGGTTCTGGTCGAGAACGGCGGCTTCGGGGGGCAGGTGGCGGCACCCGTGGCCAAGGCCGTCTACGAGGCCGCCTTCGGGAAGCAGCCGGCGCAGCAGGTGGCCCGCGCCTCGACTCCACCGGCGAAGGAGGCCGAGGAGGGCGACTGAGAAATTGCGGATTGCGGATTGCGGAATGAAGAGGCGAGCGGCGAGAGGCTAGTGGCTAAAGGCCGAGATGTTTGATCGCAGGTTGCTGACCTCCTTCGACTGGGGCTTCGCCGCCACCATCCTGGGCATGGCGGCCCTGGGCATCCTCACCATCTACAGCGGCAACACCCTGGCCACCTCGGCCTTCCGGCAGACGCTGTATCTCAGGCAGGTGACCTGGGTCTGCGTGGGCGTCGGCGTCCTCTTTCTCGCCTGCACGGTGAGCTACCGGAATCTCGCCCGCTTCGCCTACGTGATCTTCGGTCTGAGCCTCTGCCTGCTGATCGTGGTCCTGGTCCTCGGCAAGGCGGGCCTGGGGGCGCAACGCTGGATCCGGATCGGGGGGTTCACGTTTCAGCCGTCGGAGTTCACCAAGCTCGCCCTGATCTCCTTCCTGGCGCGTTACTTCGACGACCATCGGGAGGAGCTCCATCGGCCGAAGGTCATGCTCCTCCCGGCCGGCCTGACGCTGCTGTGCGCCCTCCTCGTCCTGAAGCAGCCCGACCTGGGGACGGCGTTCCTCCTCGTCTTCATCGCGCTCGCCATGATGCTCCTGCTCGGCCTCCACTGGCGATACCTGGTCCCCTTCGCGGTCGGCGGGGGCGTGCTGACACCGCTCTTGTGGGCGTTCCTCAAGGACTACCAGCGGCGGCGCATCCTGGTCTTCCTCAATCCCGACCTGGACCCCTTGGGCGCCAGCTACCACATCGCCCAGTCCAAGATCGCCGTCGGCTCCGGCGGAGCCTTCGGCAAGGGCTGGTTGGCCGCCTCCCAGAGCCAGTTGAACTTCCTGCCCATGAACCACACCGATTTCCTGTTCGCCGTCCTGGCCGAGCAGTGGGGATTCCTGGGGTCGCTCGTCGTCCTCCTGCTCTACGTCTACCTGATCACCCGGGGCCTGCAGATCGCCCGCGACTCGACCGACTTCTTCGCCAGTGTGCTCGCCGCGGGCATCTCGGCCATGCTCGGCATCCAGGTCTTCATCAACGTCGCCATGGTCCTGGGGATGCTCCCCATCGTCGGCATCCCGCTTCCGCTGCTGAGCTACGGCGGCTCCTCCATGATCGTCACCATGCTGAGCCTCGGTCTCCTCCTCAACATCCACATGCGCCGCTTCATGTATTAGGAGCGGCCGTTGGCCGTCAGCCGCAGGCTACGAGCCATTGACCCCGTGCCGGAGTCGGCGCCGCCCGCCTGATCCCGCACCCTTGCCCCGCTCAATCACTTGCCTCGGATCGAGGATTTCCCCGGAATGCTCGTAAAGAGCGGACCCGCACCAAGAGGTTCGCGCCGCGACGGTCAAGACGCGGGATGAGGTCCGGAAGGAGTTCGCAGGGGGAGATGTCGTCTTTCGGGTTCCCCGCCGGCCGAAGAAGCTCGTCCCGTTGACGCTGCGGGTTCACCCGGATCTGATTCGGCAACTCGGGGAAGAGGCCAAGCGGCGCGGCGTGCCCGGCCACACCACGATGGCCCGAATGCTGCTCGAGGCCGCCATGGCCAGCCCCCAAGAAGCGCTGGCGGACCGGATCGCCGATGCCGTCGTCGCCCGCCTCGCCCGCCGCCGGGTAGCCAGCGGTGGATGAACCCTGCTCCGGGTCACGCCAACCACACTCAGCCCGGAGGATTCACGGGGCGGGAGCGTGAGTACTCTGCGCTACATCCCGTCCTCCGGGGCCAGGGCGGACTTCCCCGCCTCCGGCTGGCGCTCCCAGTCCGGCAAGGCGGCCCGCTTCTTCGACTGGATGCTGGAGGCGGTGGTCTTGGCCCAGTCGTACGAGGCCGGGGTGTTCTCCAGATACGCAGAGCCTTCGACCCACTTCGTGACCCTCTCGGAGCGGAGGTCTTTCCCCTTGACCGGCGCGAATGTGATGGGGGGCCTCCGGATCTCCTTGTTGGGGGAGAGCAGGACGTAGTAGGTCTTCCCCGCTTCCAGCCGCGTCTTCATGAAATCGGAGCTGTGTCCCATGACCACCAGCATGAAGGTGTGCTCCCCGGGTGTAGTGAGGTAGGCCACCTTCGTCCGGTCCGAGAGGACCCCGACCAGCTTGTCTTCCGTTGGCGTGAGATCGAACACCGAGGAATGATACTGCAGGTATTCCGTGGGCAAGCGCACGAAGATCACGAGCGACTGCTGGCTCTCGGGTCGATAGCTGGTGCCCGCGGGCGCCTGCTGCATCAGCCTGCTCCGGTGAGAGCAGCCCACCAGCAGGGCCACGCCAATCAGGAGGACGAGGAGCATGGGGGAGCGGCGCGCATTCGTCATGGCTGCCTCCTAGTCGTGCGATCGTCTCCGCCGGCAGGCTGCCGGCGGCCGTCCAGAGCAGTGAGGAGCGGGTCGTGGAGCCGGCCCATGGCGAGGCCCGTCTCCGGGTCCCGGCCGCCCCGGAGTGTCGTCTCGTCCGGGGTCCCTGTCAATCCCGGCCTCCGGACCGCCCGGGGCGCGGCCGGCTTCCGCCCTGCGGGCGGGGCCCCGCACCTCCGGGTCAGAATCGCGGGCAGAGCCGACAGGCGTCGGGAGGATCTCCGCCCAGCATCCGCCCCCGGAACTCGACCATCGCCCGACCGTTCCAGATACGCGAGAGTGGCTCGGTGAGGAGGTTGCCGAGGCGAAACTCGGGCTGACAGTCACAGACCGAGACCTCGCCGTTCACGGCCACGGGGATCGTCTGCCAGGGCGAGACACAATGGGTCCGGCGCTCCGACCGCTGCCAGAGCTGGGAGATGGGACGTAAGAGGCTGTCGGCATAGCGCAGGCGCAGGCCGAACTCCTCGAGCCCCCGCACGCCGAGGACCGGAAGGTTGCGCGCGAACGCGCGCCGGGCGGCTCGGCGCACCGCCTGTCGATGCGGCTCGATCCCAGCCGTCCACAGGGTAACAGGTCGGTTCTCCGCAAAGTTGAGATCGGAGAGCATGAGGACGTGGACGCCCAGGCCGGCCACCACCTCCACCAACGCTTCCAGATGCTCCGCGTTCACGACCGAGACGGCCGTGAAGACGGCGCGCGCCACGGCCTTGCCTCCTCGCTCCGCCCACTGCTTCGCTGCCTGCGCGAACGCTCGGATATTGGCGAGGACGCGCCCCAACTCTGCCCCGGGCCGAATTCGCTCGGCCAGGGCGGAGTCGGCCGCGTCGAGACTGAAGGTGATCCCGTCGAGGCCGGCCTCGAGGAGAGCGCGGCCGAGCGGCGGATCGAGATGCGCGGCGTTCGTGACGAGGCTCACCCGGCGGCGGCGGGCGGAAGCTTCCGCGATCAGGTTCACGATCTCTGGGTGAAGCAGCGGCTCGCCGAGGCCGACGAGCGTGACCCGGTAGGCTGCGGGGAGCAGGCCCAAGATCCAGCCGAACTGCTCGCGAGGCATATGGCGGCCTGCGACGTTCCGCAGCGTCCGGGCGCAGGCCGGGCACGCCATCGCACAATGGGTCGTGACTTCGATATTCGCGAAGACGGGCGCGGTCGCCGCGACGGGACCCAGACACGCAGATCGCCCTAGTACCTTGCGGGCGCTGGGGCAGCCGGCCACGTGCCGACCCGCTCCAGGCCAGCCCGACAGGAAGGGCACGATCTCTGGCTCGACCTCTCGGAGTCGCGCCAGAGCGCTCTCCCGGTCACCCGCCTCGGGCGCGAGGAGATCGGCCACGCCCTGGCGCACCACCTCGACCGCCGTCTCGCCTCCCGGCCCCCGGAACAGATCGTGGCGGCCGCCCGGGATCAGGGCGGTCCGCACCGGCCCGGCGAAGCGCCCGCGCCGCCAGTCGTCGAGGCTGGTGGTGGGCACCAACTCGTCGTCCGTGCCGTGAATGGCCAGCACCGGGTACGCGGGCTCCGTCGCGGCCTCGCCCGCACGCCGCACGGTCGCGATGAGGCGGGCCAGGTCCGCCAGGGGAAGCGCCCGGCCGCCGGCGTGCTGCTCCCAGCGCGGCCGGTAGGACGCATCAAGCTGACGCGGGGCGGCGGCCAGCACCGTCAGCGCGGGGGCGAGCTGTCGTGTGAGGATGAACCGGAGCAGGAGGCAGCCGCCCAGGGAGTGACCGATCAACACGAGGCGGCGGCCGGCATCCCGGTATGGCGCGACGGCCGCGTCTATCCGCGCGAGGAACGCCTCCTCGTCAAACGGAGGCGGGCCGTCCACGCGGGCGTCGTGCAAGCACACCCACGTCACCGCCTCGGCGCCGAGATCGGCGGCCAGGGCGGCGGCCAGCGGCGCGAGGTGCTCTGGGCCGCCCAGATACCCATGGACCAGAACGGCCCCGACCTTCATGCCCCCTCCAGGAGGCCCGCGATCCGGCCCACGCCGTCATACCCGCGGATGATTGCCGACATTCGCGCGAGGTGGCGGGCCGTGTCCGGACCCTCCACGAGGCCCCGCACCTCTCGGGTGAGATCCGCATCGGTCAGCAACCCAAGCGCGTCCAAGTAGACCTGCGCGTCGCCCAGGAACGGGCGCGGCGGGACCAACCGTCGCCCACACCCGATACGCTCCAGGCAGACACCGTTGTGCGCCTGTTCCGGTTGGAGGGGCATGACGACGACCGGGACCGCGTGCCGCAACGCCTCGAACACAAGCATCTGTCCCCCGTGGCAGATCACCAGCGAGACGAGAGGAAGCACCTCCCCGATCGGCACGAATTCGAAGGCCGCAACCCGTGGCTCCCCTGGAAACAGGGCAACGAGATTCCGTTGTCCGCCGGCCGCCAAGACCACCCCATAGCCGAGTTGCAGCAAGACGCGGACGATCCGCGTGACTGCATTCGGTGGCACCCAACCGGTGCCGAGCGCCACGAGGGCCAACGGGCGCCCGACTGCGGCCACGCGGTCGGGATCGAAGCCATCGCGTGGCCATCCGTCCCAGGTGATTGGCCCGACATGGGTGACGTCCGGCCCCGCCGCCAGCGGCAGGAACTCTTGGAAGTCCCACAGGAACGTGCGCTCTCCTTTGAGCAGCGTATAGGCGTCTTCCACCCTCGGGAGGCCGAGCCGCGCGAGCGCGACGCTCGCCAGTCGCGCGGCATGCCGCCGAAACAACGCCAGCCCCCGTGCCTGCGCCTCGATTCCCGGCTCCCCCCAGTCGAAGCCGAGGACATCCCGGCACTCCGGGATCATGCACCCGCAGATGAGTGAGTCGTACGGCACGCCGGCGAGACGGGTCGAGGCCGGGGCCGTGAAACAAAAGATCCCTAGAACGCGGTCGGGCTTGAACGCGCGGATGGCTTCCGCCTCGGCCCGCACGCAAGTCGCGAACCGATCCGGCTCGAACCAAGCCATGGACGGAATCGAGCCATGGTCGCCTTCCTGGATGTCGGGGAGCACGAGGTGCGGAACGCGCAGCCGTTCGAGAAAGGGGGCGTGCCTGCGGGACGCCGCCAGCCGGATGACGTGATCGCGAGCGGCAAGGCATGCCCGGAGGGCGAGACATTTGGCGATGTGCGAGAGAGTGTTGTTGGCGGGCAGGAGCAGCAGTTTCACGGCGCGCTCCTGGTCGGACTTGGAGGAAGCGGGAGGAAGAAACTCCAGTGGGGAAACGGCGGCGCCACCAGGCACAGGACCACGAAGCCGGTGAGCGGGAAGGCCGCCAGTCGCACATCCAGCGGCGTCAGCTCCGCAGCGAAGAGGAAGGCGAAACTCGCCGCCCAGTGGGCCCGCGAGAGGCGTCGGGATCTCGGCGGCCTATGCGGACTCGCTCCAGGATGCTTCCGGGAGCGCGCAGCCGAACGCATCGCTCACCCTCTCCCCAACATGCACGCCAGCGGCCTGCAGCGGTCCACCGCGCTCGCCCGCGTAACCGGCACGGATGAACGGGTCACGACCGCCGCAGCGTGACGAGGCCGTAATCCCCTTTCCCATCCATCTTGAGACAGCAGGCGGCTTCGCGAATCAACCCTGAGTCTTCGCCGGCTCGCGTCGCCGCGCCGCCGCCCACTGTGTCGGCGGGTGCGACGGCTGCCACCACCCCACGCAAGAGAAGCGAGGCCACGGCCAGGTCCATGGCCTGCGCGGTCGGGAAGCTCCCGTAGTGGTGCGAGAAGGCCAGGACGGGCCGCGCATCCCGAAGGGCCCGCGCATAGTGTCGGGAGCAGGCACGATTCCCGTCGGCGCCGAGAATGACGAGGGCGTCCTCCGGAATGCGCGGCGGCCCATCCGCCAGATTCCCCAGCGCCACTTCCTCGATCCAGCAGGAAGACGGCGCACCTTCCGCCGCGCGCCGAAGAAGGAAGAAGGCCGCGCCCTCTCCCGTGATCGCCGTCTGTCGCTCGAAGTCCAGCGGCCGCATGACCTCTCCATCCTCGGCACCAAAGAAACGGTGCCGGCAGTACTGGAGGACGTCGCACGACTCATCCACCCCGCCGAAGAGGATCGTCTCGGCCTGCCCTTCCAGCAGCATGAGGCGGGCGGAGTGGAGGGCCGACGCCACGGACATCTCGAACTGGCTCACGGTGAGATTCGGCCCTTGCGCGCCGAGGATGATCGCGATATTGGCGGCAGCCGCGTTGTGGACCGAGGTGGAGAAGTGCGTGGGGGATGCCAGCGCGTCCCCGTCCGCGACGAACGACTCCAGGAAGCCGAAGGTGGCGCGGGACGCGCCATAGCCGGTGGCCACGACCACGCCGAGGGTTTTCGGGTCGGGGGGCTGCGGCCCCGCCTCCCGCAGCGCGAGGCAGGCGGCCAAGAGGGCCAGACGGGAGAAGTGGTCCACCCGGCGGAGGGCCCTGCGCTCGACGAAGTCCTCCAGGCCGCGGGAAACCGCACGCATTGACCGCACCGAGAGTGTCTCGCCCTCCGCTGGCACGCTCGCCACGTCAACGGCGGCCGGGCCGCGGGCCAGGGAATCGGCGAGGGCCTGAAGGCCGCTGCCGAAACCGCCCACGACGCCCACGCCCTCGATCGCGATTCTCACCTTCGCTCTCCCCACAGCACGCGCGGTCCACCCGCCGCCGTCGGCCCCGCGGCGGGTGGACCCACGGTCAGGCCTTGCCGAAGACAAGCACCGAATTGTTCCCGCCGAATGCCAACGACTGGGACAGGGCCAGCCTGCCCCGGACCGCCGTCGCCGCGGCCACGGGGTGGGCCGGCAGATCCGGATCGGGAACAGAAAAGCCGGCGCTGGCCGGAATCCTGCCCTCCTCCAGGCAGGCGATGGTGAACGCCGCTTCGATCGCTCCCGCCGCGCCGAGGGTGTGTCCCGTGTATCCCTTCGTAGACAGGAAGGGAATCCCCGGCAAGAGGTCGGACAGGGCTCGGCTCTCCACCCGGTCGTTATCGGGCGTCCCCGTCCCATGGGCATTCACGAAGGCGATCTCGCCGCGCTCGGCGGCGCTCATCCGGAGTGCCACGCCGATCGCCCGCCGGAGCCCCACGCCTTCGGGGTGAGGGGCGGTCACGTGGTGGGCGTCGCAGGCCATGCCGAACCCGAGAACGCGGGCTCGCACCCTCCCGCCCCGCGCCCGGACCGCGTCCTCCGGTTCCAGGAGCAGCATGGCCGCTCCTTCGCCGAGGTTCAGTCCACGCCGGTCCCGGTCGAACGGCATGCATGGAACTTCGCTGGTAATCATCAGTGAGATGAAGCCGTTGTAGGTGACGCGGCACAGCTCGTCGGCCCCCCCGGCCAGGACCGCGTCGCAGACCCCGCCCCGAATCCACGACCGTCCAATACCCACGGCGTCGGTCCCCGATGAGCAGGCGTTGACCACGGTCTGGCATGGTCCAGACAGATCGAAGGCGCGTCGGATGACCGCGGCCGGGTTGCTCCGCAAAAACCGCTCGATGGGGGCCATCTCCGGACGGCCGCCGGACCGGTACTCCCGGTAGAACTCCTCGTTGTTCATCGCGCTGCCCACCGTGGTTCCCACGCAGACTCCCACCCGTCTCCCCCGCAGGGCCGCCCGCGCGAGGCCGGCGTCCCCGAGCGCCTCCCGCACGGCGGCGAGGGCCAGCCGACTCGTCCGCAGGATGTCCCAACCCCTCCAGGCCGCGTCCTCGAGAAACCGGTCGGGCACCTCGAAGACGGGATAGCGGACGGGGTGCGCGGTCTGGAAGCGCGCCGGCGGCTGCGGGTCCCGCACCCCGCGGAAGAGGGATGCCATGCACTCCGGCAGGGTGCACCCGGCGGCCGAGAGGCAGCCGAGGCCGGTCACCGCGACAGTGGAACCCGTGCTCATGGGCGATGCCGGGATTCAAGGAACGCGGCCAGGGCGTTCACCGACTGGAAGGCGGTGCGACCCTCCTCCATGTCGCGGATCTCGATCCCGAAGTGCTTCTGTATGAGGACCACCAACTCCACTGCGTCCAGGGAATCGAGGCCGAGCCCCTCCCCGAAGAGCGGGGCATCGTCCGCGATCGCCTCCGGCGTCAGGTCCTCCAGATTGAGATTCTCCACCAGCATGTGCTTGAGGGTGTCCTTGAGAGTCATGCGCTCACTCCATCGTCAGGATCCGCCACTCGCCTAGATGCTCCACAGGTCGTAGAAGTTGAAGAACTGGTACGGATGGTCCTGCGTAAACTTTTCGAGGGCTTCCACAAAGCTGGTCACCGCCGGACGGAGGGCCTTGCCGTGCATTCCGGTCCCCTCTGGCACCTCGATGGTAGCCGCCAGGTACAGCTCATAGCCTCGCGGCCCGGTCTTGTGCGAGAAGAGGACGGCCACGGGAGCGCCGGCGGCGGCGGCGATGCCGAACGCGCCCAGCGGAAAGCGGACCGGCTCTCCCAGGAATGGCACGTGGAGCGTGTTCCGGAGGCTGCCGAAGACCCGGTCACCCATCAGGCAGACCACCTCCCCTCGTTTGAGGGCCTGCATCGTCTCGACCGTCCCGCCGAGGGAATCCTCGGCGGGATCGATGATCCGGAACGGGCATGGGAGGCCGGCGTGCTCGAAGTAGTGTCGGTCCACCTCACCCTCGTCGCGCCGCATCACCAGGTGCACCGGGACCCCGAGACAGTGCAGGGCCGACATGCTCGCCTGCCAGCAACCCACATGGGCCGTCATCAGCACGAGCCCTCGCCCGCGAGCCACGAGGTGAAGCATCTCCTCCCGGCCCTGGACCGTCACGTCCATCGCGTCCGGCCCGAGGATGCCTACCGCCGCCCGATCCACCAGCGCCTTGCCGAAGGCGAGGCTCAGTCGGTACGCATCCAGCAACCGCCCCGCCCGCCCCTTTCCCGGAAACCGGCGGGTCAGGTAATAGGCCGTTCGTCCGCGGATGGACGGGCGGAAGAGGGTATAGTATCCGACGACATGGTACAGGAGGAGATACGCCGCAGGGCGCCCGCCTAGGCGGATGAAAAAGTAGAAGATGCGGTGCTGGAGAGCCGTGCCGAAGCTCCGGCTGGTCCATCCCTGGTGCCGGCCGCCCCCTGACGGCCGATCAGGCCGCCGCGCCATTCTCCCTCCGAACCACCACGCCCAGGATGTAAATGACCCCACCGACCAGCAGCGCCAGCACGGGGCCCACCACCAACGATCCAATCAGCCACTCCGCAAGTCGATCCAGACCTTCGTAGCCGAGGGTCCGGAGGCTGATCTCCACCAGGAACTCGCCACGTCGGATGAAGTAGCCGGTCTCGATGGCAAGCGCCGGAACCAGCGGGGGCATGGCAAGCTGGCTGGCCGCCACCGCCACCACGCGGTTGAGCCGGAAGAATCCGGCGGCGAACAGGATGGCCACCGTGTGAAAGGCGACGAGCGGTAGCGCCCCCAGGAATACTCCCAACGCCCCGGCGGCGGCCAATCGCCCCGGGCTGTTGTTCTCGGCCACGAGGGCCCGAACGGATTGGATCGGGTGGAGCACCGTCACCCGCATGCCGCCCTGCCCGTCCGGCACGATGCGCCGCCGGGTAATCGGAAACATGGAGCGCACGGTCAGCCGCGTGTTGAGGAGGCTGAGCCGCAGGTTGTCCTGGATTAGATGAAAGTGGGACACCCGCTCGCCTTTCGGCTGGTAGCGAACCGAGACGTCCGTCTCGCGGAGCTCCACCCCGGCCCAGGCCGCCCGCACCAGGACCTCTATCTCGAAGGCAAAGCGCCGCTCCCGGAGCTTCAAGCCGCCGAGCACCGCCACCGGGTAGGCGCGGAAGCCACTCTGCGTGTCCCCGAGCAGGAGGCCCGTCTGCACCCGTAGCCAGAAGTTGGAGAAGGCCCGGCCGAAGCGCGAGGCCCCCGGCACCGGTACGCTCTCAAAGTCCCGCTTCCCCACCACGATGGCAGCGGGACCGTCGCGGAGCACCGAAACGAACCGGGGGATGTCGGCCGGGTCGTGCTGTCCGTCGGCGTCCAGGGTGATGATGTGGCTCATCCCGAGGGCCTGCGCCGCCCGCGCCGCCGTGAGAATGGCGGCCCCCTTTCCGAGATTCGTGGAATGGCGCAGCACGCGGACGGGAAGTCCCGCCAGGCGCTCCGAGCCGCCGTCGGTGCTCCCGTCGTCCACCACCAGCACCTCGGAGTGGACCCGGAGCGCCCGCACCACGACCTCTCGGAGCGTCCGTCCGTGGTTGTACACGGGGATGGCGATCAGGACTTTCAGGCTTCCGGTGTCCATGCCCATGCCGGGTGACCCGTCGAGCGTGGCGGCCGACGCAACAGTCTGTCCCAGAGAATGCCGCGCTGACCGAACCGGTGCAGCACGGAGAGGCGCAGCCGGCCCTCCGTCGGGGGGAAGACGCGGTCATGACGCCCCCGAAAGGCCCGCAGCAGCATGCGATGCGCCACGCCGCGATCCAGCGTGGGGGCAAAGTAATGGGCCGGTCGGAGGAGGGACGTTTCTTGCAGAATAACCCCCTCGGCGATCGCCCGGCGCCGGAGTTCGGTGCCCGGCAGGATCCGGATTCCCGCATAGGCGAAGACCACCGCGCGGTCCAACCGCGCGATCGTGGCCAAGCCCTCGGCCAGAGTCGCCTCCGTCTCCCCGGGCCCGCCGAACATGACGAAGTGCGCGCAGGGCGTCTCCTCCCGGAGGCAGGCTTGATGGACGGCCAGGACATCCGAGACGGTGAAGTCCTTGCCGAGGCCGTGCAGCGTGGCATCGGTGACCGCATCCGTGCCCAGCTCCATCGCGTAGAGGCCCGACCGTTTCAGCAGGGCGAGGACGCGGCGGGTGATCCCCTGCGGCCGGAAGCACCCGCACCAGCGGACCGGTGTGCCCCGGCGGATCAACTCCTCGGCCAACATGAGGTAATGCTCCTCGGGATCGTTGAAGACGGAGTCGGTAAAGAACAGCGTGTCGAGGCCGTGGCACGCCTTGGCCCGTTCAACCTCGTCCGCCACCTGGCGCACCTCCCGTGGGCGGAACCGCCGCCCCTCGAGCTGGGGGTAGGCACAATAGACGCAGCGGAAGCTACAGCCCCGCTTGCTCTGCACGTTGAACATCCCGGCCCGCTCGCGGTAGAAGGCCACGAGGTCCGGGTCGAAAAGCGGCGGCGCCATCCGGCGTCCGTCGAGGAGCGCGCCGTCCCCGCCGAGAAGGCGTGGGACAGACCGTGCGTCCGCCAGGGCATCCACCAGCCGGCAGATCTGCTCTTCCCCCTCCCCCACGACGCCGTAATCCGCGCCGAGGTACGCCAGGAGCTCCTCCGGGCAGAGGGAGAAGGCCGGTCCGCCCAAGACGATCGGGGCCGTGGTGGCCCGGCGAATCGTCTCGATCAACTTGCCGTCCTTCTCGACGAACAGCGTGGGCGACACGGCCAGGGCGTCGCAGTCGTCGAGGTTCCGCAGGGACACCCCGACCACTTCCGGGGCAAAGGCGCGGATCGTCGCAGACAGCGCATCCTCCCGCCCGTTGGCGGCGAGCATGTCGAACTGTCGGACCGTGTGTCCCTGCGCGGCCAGGGCCCCGGCGACCACCGCCATCCCGAGAGGGTAGACGGGATAGGGATGGCCCACCGTGTTGCTGGACAAGAGCAGGACCCGCGTCACGGCGCCTCCCGCCGATCTCGGAACGTGCGGCGCTCGTCCAGTGCAAAGCGCCGGTAGGTGCCGTCGGCGATCTCCCGCCGGAGCACCCGGGCAAAGAGCTGTCCCATCTTGAGCTGGTACCCGCTGCCCGCATAGAAGGTATCCCACGCGTAATGGTACATCTTCTGCAGCCGCTCGGGGGTCATCCGCTTGGGCTGGAAGACGACCCGGTCGGCGGTGTACTCGATCCAATTGCTCGAGAGGATTCGCCCTTCCTGCTCCAGGCGATCCCGGATGGGCGAGTGGGGAAACGGGGTCAGGATGGTGAACTCCGCCACGTCGACCCCGACCTCCAGCAGGAACTCCACCAGGCGCTTGATGGCATCCTCGTCGTGCTCGTCCGTGCCCAGGATCACGGTGGCCTCGACGCCGATGCCATGATCCCTGAGGCGCCGGATCCGGTCCCGGATCACGGCGGAGGTGTCGAAGACGGCCTGGTAGACGTACCAGCACCCCGCGTCCGCCGCCAACCGGAGGACGGCTTCGTCATCCAGCAGCGGATGGGAGACCCATTTCTTCCGGAGCGGTGCCATGGCGGTGAAGAGGTCGATCAGCCATTGGCGATCCTGCGCCAGCGAGTTGTCCACCAGGAACAGCCGGTTGTTGGGGATGGCGGCCATCTCCTCGATCGTCCGCTCGATGGGCCGCGGGCGGAACCGCCGCCCGCCGAGGAACCCGGCGCAGCACGGGAAGCAGTGGAACCGGCAGCCCCGCGAGGCGTGCATCAGGTCGAGCATCTGCACCCCCCGGTAGTTGTACAGATGCCGCTTCAGGATGGAGCGCCGGGCGGGGCCCACCAGCCGGACGTCCGCCGGATCGTCCAGGTAGTCATAGACCTTCCGCAGCCGCCCGGCCCGGAGATCTTCGATCACCTGCCCGAAGCGTCCCTCCACCTCGCCCAGGAACACGGAGTCGGCATGCCGAGCGACCTCTTCGGCGTGGAGCATGGCGGCGATCCCACCGAAGATCACGGGCACCCCGCGCGCCCGATAGCGCGCCGCGATCTCGAAGGCGCGCGGAAGCTGGCAGGTGAGCATCACCGAGAGGGCGGCGAGGTCCGTGGGCGCGTCATGGGGGATCTCTTCCCGGTTGTCGTCGATGAAGGTCAGCTCCACCTCGGGCGGAACCTCGGCGGCAAAGACCACCGGCCCGTGCGGCGGCAGGTGGAATTCGGTCTGTCGCGTGAGCTTGGACCACTTGGGATAGAGCAACGTCATCCGCACCGGATTAGTCCTGGCGCGCCGGATCGGCATCCCGGCGCCGGAGCAGGCAGGCCGCCAGCTCTCGCAGGTCTCGCACGGCGTCCCCCCCCAGCCTGAGGCTCCCCGACGCGCCCAGGGTAATCTCCCCGTAGGGCGGGACGCCGGGCCGAGGTGTTCGCTCGCACACCAGGAAGACGGCCCCGGCCGGCTCGGCGGGGAGCGTGCAGTACGGGGGCGGCGCGGGAAGGTCACAGATGCCCGCCAGCATGGCGTCCGCCTCGCCCAGCGTCACGGAGAGCCAGGCCATCTCCAGCGCGGCGACGCCGCCGGATGTCCGCTCCGTCACCACGAAGGTCGGCCCCGCCAGGCCGAAGCGGAGGGCGGCCTCCCCCAGGACGCTGTTGGGCAGCGTGTAGGCAAAGAGGTTGGGGCTGGCCATCCAGCCCCCCTCGGGCATGACCGTGTCGAAATACGCCAAGTCGGTGGCCAGGCACCCGTAGCGCGAGGCGGCCACGATGCCGATGTCGCGGCGGGAGGTCCACCCCTCGAGCGAGGCATCCTTGAGCGCAAAGGCGACGGCCGCCAATCCCACACGGGAGTAGTCGTCCAGCCGCCCGAATCGCTGGTCGGGCTCCTCGGAGATGGCCGCCCGGCGGACGCGCGGCAGCGGGCCGAGGGGCATGGCGAAGGCCCGGTCCGTGCGGCCGCGCCCCAGGCCGGCCGCGGTGACCCAACCGATGCCGGTGACCAGCATCGTCATCCGTATCCCCCGCACCCCAGGACGAGCGCCGCGTTGATTCCCCCGAACCCGGCGTTGCCGAGGAGGATGGCGTCCCCGGCGAGGGCGGCCGGCGCGGCCGACACGAGCCCTTCCGCGCCCGGCTCCGGGTTGCGGAAGCCGACGGTGGGCGGGATCACGCCGGCCCGGAGGCACAGCAGGCCGATGACGGCCTCGATGCCGCCCGCGGCGCCCAGGGTGTGTCCGATGGCCCCCTTGACCCCATAGATGGGCAGGCGGCGCACACCGAACAGCGCGCGCAGGGCGGTCAACTCCATGCAGTCGTTGTAGACCGTGCCGGTGCCGTGGGCCGCGTAGGCCGCGATCCGGTCGGTCACGCCGGCCATCTCCACCGCGTGGCGGGCGGCCCGGATCAGCCCGCAGGCGTCCCGGGCGGGTGCGGTGATGTGCTGAGCGTAGTTCGCGATCCCCCACCCCAGAATTGTCCCCCACTCGGCGCGCCCCT
>JBGPQZ010000007.1:0-26124 GCA_041489335.1 Methylomirabilia bacterium | reverse complement strand
GGCCACGGCCGGGGCGGTGGCCCTCGCCATGTCCCAGGAGGGGGCGGAGCGGCTCGCCACCAACCTGCGCGAGCAGCTCCTCTTCGTCCTGCTCGGCGCCGGCCTCACCATCGTCGTCACCCTCACCCTCTTCACCGAGCGGAGCATCAACCGGCCCATCCGCCGGCTGCTCCGGACCATGGCCGCGGCCGAGCAGGGCGACCTGTCCGTGACGCCCCAACTCGCCCGCCGCGACGAGATCGGGCAGCTCGCCGACGGGCTGACGCACATGCTGCGGCGGATCCGGGAGGGTCAAGAAGAGAACCTTCGCCTCCTCGAGCGGATCAACCGGTTCAACCAGGAGCTGCAGGCCCGGGTGGTCGAGGCCACCCGGGAACTGGTCGACCGGAACGAGGCGCTGCGCCGCGCCAACGAGTTGCTCTTCGACCTGCAGCGCCAACTGGGCCGCGCCCAGCGCCTGGCCACCATGGGACAGCTCACCGCCAAGATCGCCCACGAGATCGGCACGCCTCTCAACTCCATCGCCGTGCATCTCCAGCTCTTGGCGCGAAGCGCGGGCCTGACCGAGCAGGACCGGCGGCGCCTCGTCACCATCGACGGGCAGATCCAGCGCCTGGTGGCCACCGTGCAGGGACTCTTGGCGGCGACGCGCGGCGAGGCGCAACGTTTGGAGCCGACCGACCTGAACCGTCTCATCCGGGGCGTCACGGACCTGATGGCCCCCGTGCTCGCGGCCAAGGGGATCGCCTGCTCCATCGCGCTGGACGACGCCCTGCCGTCGCTCCAGGCGGACGCGCACCAGCTCCAACAGGTGTTGCTCAATCTCCTGACCAACGCCGTGGATGTCCTGCCCACCGGGGGGGCGCTCCGCGTCGCCACGGGCAAGGTCGGCGATGCGGCCTCCCTCACCGTCGCCGACTCCGGGCCGGGGATCCCCCCCGAGGTTCGCGACCGGGTCTTCGAGCCCTTCTTCACGACCAAGGAGCACGCCGGCGGGACCGGCCTCGGCCTGACCATCTGCCGTCAGATCGTCGAGGCCCACCGGGGCACCATCACGCTCCGCGACACGCCTGGCGGCGGGGCGACCTTCGAGGTCCGCCTCCCAGTGACGTCGCAGGAGGCACGTGCATGACCCGACCTCGCCTGCTGGTGGTGGATGACGACGCGGATTCCTGCGCGGTGGTGGCCGAGGCTCTGCGGGCCGAGGGGTACGAGGTGGAGGTGGCCCAGGACGGGCGGGCGGCCCTGGCGCTGGCCGAGAACCAGATGGTCGACGCCGTCATTTCGGATATCCGGATGCCGGACCTGGACGGTCTCGGTCTCCTGCGCGGCCTGCGCGAGGCCTGTCCGGAGGTGAGCGTCATCCTGATGACCGCCTTCGGTACCGTGGAGGCAGTGCTTCAGGCGATCAAGGCCGGGGCGTACGACTACGTGAGCAAGCCGCTGCACCTCGAGGAGCTCCTCCTCACGGTTCGGCGGGCGCTGGAGCGGCGCCGGCTCGTCCGGGAGGTCCAGGCGTCCCGGGAAGCCCTCCGGGACCGGTACCAACTCGACAACATTGTCGGCGTGAGTCCGGGCATGATCGACGTCTTCAAGCTGATCGCCCGGGTGGCGCCCACGCGGAGTCCCGTTCTCATCAGCGGCGAGAGCGGAACCGGCAAGGAGGTCGTGGCGCGCGCCCTGCACTTCAACGGCCCCCGCGCCGCTGCACCCTTCGTGACCATCAACTGCGCGGGCCTGGCCGAGGGTCTGCTGGAGAGCGAGCTGTTCGGCCACGTTCGCGGCGCCTACACCGGCGCCATCGCGGCACGCCGGGGCCTCTTCGAAGTCGGTGACGGCGGAACCGTCTTCCTGGATGAAATCGGGGACATCAGCCCGAACACCCAGGCCAAGCTCCTGCGCGTCCTGGGCGAGCAGGAGGTGAAGCCGGTGGGCGGCAACCACTCCGTCCGGGTGGATGTCCGGGTGATCGCGGCCACCAACAAGGACCTGCGCGGCGAGATCCGGGCCGGCCGGTTCCGGGAGGACCTCTTCTACCGTCTCAACGTGGTGAGCATTCACCTGCCCCCGCTGCGCGAGCGACGCGAGGACATCCCCGTCCTGGCCCATCACTTTCTGCGGAAGTATGCGGAGGCCAACCACAAGGCCATCGAGGGGTTTGCCCCGGAGGCCATGGCGCGCCTGGAGGCGCACCCATGGCCCGGGAACGTCCGGGAGCTGGAGAACGCCATCGAGCGGGCCGTGGCGGTCGGAAGACACCCCATCGTACTCCCCGAGGACCTGCCCTCGCACCTCGTCTCGCTCCCCTTTTCGCCGGCCGAGCCCGGCACCTTCGGCACCCGCCTCCCCTCCCTCGACGAGCTGACTCGGCAGCACTTGGTTCGCGTCCTCGCGGCCACGGGCGGGAACAAGACACGAGCGGCGGAGATCCTGGGCGTGGATCGGCGCACGCTCTATCGGATGCTCGCCCGCTATGCGATGACCGCGCCCGACGCTCCCGCCGAGGGCTGACTCTCCTTCATCGCCCCGACCAAACCGCCACACGCCCTCACCCATCCCTGTAGCGCTCCGCCACACCCCGCGAATTCCCTGGATGCAAGCGCTCGCTCGTCCGCCCCCAACCCTAGACGAAACCAGGACTTCGCGCGGCTCGTCCCGGCGCGGGATCTTGGCACAGCCCGTGCTTTAGGTAATCGTCGGGGCGAGACCAGGACGGAAAGGCGGACGGCATGAGATCCCGCGTGATGGTGGTGGATGATGACGCCGAGAACTGCCGCGCCCTCAGCGAGTTGCTCGGCGCGGAGGGCTTCGAGGTCTTCTCCTTCCAGAGCGCCGAGGCAGCGTGGTCGGCCATCGCCGGCGGAGAGCTTCAGCCGCAGGCGGTGGTGGCGGACGTGCGCATGCCCGGCCTGGATGGGGTGGGCCTGCTCCGCCGCATCAAGGCGCGGTTCGCGGCCATCCCGGTCGTCCTGGTCTCGGCCTTTCCCGACGAAGCGGTCTGGGAAGAAGCTCTGCAGGCGGGTGCGCTGGACGTGTTTCCCAAGCCGATTCAGGGGCCCTCGCTGGTCTGTGCGCTCCTGGCCATAGGGGCAGGCGATCAGGAGCATGGGCTTCCCGTCGGCGACAACCCCGACCCCCGCTCGGCGGGGGTCACGCCAAGGAGGAGAGAGACATGAAGAAGATTGCGGCACTGGTCCTGGCGGTCAGCTTTGCGTTGGTCGGTGTGGCGATGGCAGCGGAGATGGAGGGAACGATTCAGGCGATCGACACGGGCAGCAAGGAGCTGGCGCTCGACAACGGTTCGAAGATCGTGTGGGACGACAGCACGACCGTCACCGTCGAGGGGCAGCAAGGCAAGCTCGAGGACCTGAAGGAGGGGGCCAAGGTCAAGGCGAGTTACGAGGAGAAGGACGGGAAGAACGTTGCCGGCAAGCTCGAGGTGAGCCAGTAAGACCTGCTGCCCGACGGAGCGGCCCTGCGGCGCGGGGCCGCTCCGTCACTTGCTCCGCTCCTCGCCCTCCACCGGCTGCGGAGTCGCCCCGCCCAGCCCGGCGGCCTCCAGGAACCGGCGAATCCGCACGATCGGCACGACGAAGGTCTCCCCGGGCATCGGCACCTTGACCGAGTAGGTGTTCGGCCTCCCCTCGATCGCGATGGAGGCGGTCTGATAGCCTTCGACGATCCCGAGGAGGCTGCCGGTGGCCTCGCGGAAGACTCCCCCTCCGCTGACCCCCTTGGCCGCCGCCGCGTCCACCACGAGGGTCTGTTCCGTGCCCTCGTCCGGTGCCCCGCCTTCCTTGCCATCCACGGGTACCTGGCTCACGATGCCGCCGAAGAGGCCAAGTCGCTTCCCCCATGGAAATCCCACGACCAGGATCTCCTCGCCGAGCCGGACCTCATCGGTGTCGGGAAAGGCTGCCTCCGTGGCGGAAATCCTCGGTACCCGCAGGAGCGCGAGATCGAGCCCCTCGGCCTCCCCGTGCCGCACCAGCGTCGCCGCGAGCTTGCCCTTGGCGACATTCACCCCCGTGAAGCGGACGAAGATGGCGCCCTCCTCCTTCCCGGCCAGGATGTGCTGGGCGGTCAGGACGTAGGAGACCGGTTCGGCCCCGGGTCCCTCGAGCCTCGAGGCGATGACCACGCCCGAGCCGGAGCTGACCCGGCGGTCTCCCTGCTGGACGATCACCTTGACGCTGGAGGCGACGATGCGATCGATGACGACCCGGCGCTCCGTCTCTCCATTCGTACCCAGGGCGGCGCAACCCGCCGCCGCCAGGCAGAGCACGAGAACTCCGGCCTCGACCCATCCGGACCGAGTTCTCGACCGTGCTCCGCGGCCGGCCAGAGCCGGCGTGTCGAGCTTCATGCGTCTGGCGAGATTTCTCATGCAGTGATGAATGGGGCCGGAAACCCGTCCGTGGGGCGACCTCACACCCTCCCAAGCCAATGGATAACACGGCATGCCGGCCCCCGCAATCGGAAAACCGGAAAGGGCCTGGACGACTCTCGACATGGCGGTCGTCGTGCCGGCCACTCCGTACCCTCGACACTCGGCTCCGGCAATCCGACGCTCCCCCGTTGCATCCAGCCTGCCTCGCGCCCACGGAGCGACACGCCGACCTCGTGGGTCAACTGGGGGAACCCGTCCACCACTCTCCCCCGGCACCTAGAAACTCGCTGCACTTCCTCCTTGACACTCGCCCGGCCTGGGCGATAGCGTCTCTCCGGTTCTCTTTCGACTGCGTCTCTCCTCACCGCCAGCGAAGGGAGGTTGTTCGCTATGGATATCAGCAAGACGTACGCGCTGCACATGGCGACTCGAATCGTGTTCGGGGTCGGGACGACCCAGCAGGTCGGGGCCGAGGCGATCCGGCTCGGCGTCTCACACGCGCTCGTGGTCACGGACAGCGGCCTGGCGCAGACGGACATCCCGGGAATCGTCACCAAGAGTCTGGATGCGGCTGGCGTCCGGTGGACGCTCTTTGGCGACGTGGAGCCGAATCCCAGCGTTGCGACCGTGCAGAAGGGCCTGGCGCTCTACAGGGCCCAGGGCTGCGACGGCCTCGTGGCGGTCGGCGGCGGGAGCCCGATCGACGCGGCCAAGGCCATCGGACTCCTGGCCGAAAACGGCGGGGACATCCGCGACTACTTCGGGGCGGACAGGATCAAGAAGCCGCTTCCGCCGCTGATCGCCATCCCCACCACCTGCGGCACCGGTTCGGAGGTGACCCAGTTCACCGTCATCACCGACACGGAGAAGCATTTCAAGATGGGCATCGGCAGCCCTTTCAATCTTCCGAAGGTCGCAGTTGTGGATCCCTCCCTCCTGGCGAAGCTGCCCAGCCGGATGGTGGCCTCGACGGGCATGGATGCCCTCTGCCACGCCATCGAGTCCTACACGAGCCACGCGGCGCAGCCCGTCTCGGACGCGCTGAACATCCACGCCATCCAGATGATCGGGCAGCATCTCCGGCCCGCGGTGGCCAACGGAAACCTCGCGGACCTCAGCGGAATGGCCATGGCCAGCATGCTGGCCGGCCTGGGTTTCAACAACACCCGCACAACGTTGCTCCACGCCATGTCCCATGCCGTGACCGGGCACTCCGGTGTCCCCCACGGGATCGCCAACGCGATCCTCTTGCCCTACGTCATGGAGTTCAATCTCATCGGCAATCCCGAGAAGCACGCGGACATTGCCGCGGCCCTGGGCGAATCCGCCGATGACCTCTCGGCCATGGAGGCTGCCCGGCTGGCCGTGGACGTGGTGCGGGAGCTGGCCGACGACGTGGGCATCCCCCACAGTCTTCGCGAGGTGGGTGTAACCGAGGCCATGATCGAGCCCCTGGCGGACGACGCCATGAAGTCGGCCCTCGGCGTCGCCCTGAACCCCCGCCGGCCGAGCCGCGAGCAGATCGTGGCCCTCTACAAGGAGGCCCTGGGCTAAGCCAGGAGTGAGATGAGATCCGGTTCCGTCGGGGTGGATGACCTGGAGCAACGATACGGGATCCCGGATGCCGTACGGTTCGAGGCGGGGCCGAACGGGTTGACGCGGGTCGTCGTCGTCACGCCGCAGGCGGAGGCACAGCTCTACCTCCACGGCGCCCACCTGACCCACTACCAGCCGCGAGGGGACCGGCCCCTCCTCTTCCTGAGCGAACAGAGCCGGCTCGCGGCCGATGCGCCGATCCGCGGGGGCGTGCCCATCGTCTTCCCCTGGTTCGGGCCGAAGGCGGGTGACCCCTCCGCCCCCACGCACGGCTTCGCGCGCGTTGCGGAGTGGTCCGTGGAATCGGCCACCCAGGCCGCCGATGGATCGGTGGAGCTCGTGTGTTGCCTCGACTCCGCCATGGCAACACATCCGAGCTGGACCCAGGCCTATTCCCTCCGCTACCGGGTGGCGATCGGCAGCCTGCTGGAACTCGTCCTGGAAGTGCACAATCCGTCCGAGAAGCCGTTCGCCTTCGAGGAGGCCCTGCATACGTACCTCAGCGTTGGCGACGCGCGGCAACTCTCGGTGACCGGCCTGGCGGACACCACCTACATTGATAAGACGGACGGGGCGCGGCGGAAGGTGCAAGGGCCGGAGCCCACCCATCCGCGTCACGGCAGAGACGGATCGAGTCTATCTGGGCACGCGAGCGACCTGCCTGGTGGACGATCCGGCCTGGGCACGGCGGCTCGCGGTGGAGAAGTCGGGCCCCGAGGCGACGGTGGTCTGGAACCCCTGGATCGCCAAGGCCAGGGCCATGCCGGATTTCGACGACGCCGAGTGGCCCGGGATGCTCTGCCTCGAGACCGGCAACCTGGCCGATCACGCCGTGACGCTCCAGCCGGGCCGGCACCACACACTCCGAGCCGTGATCCGCAGTGAACCGATGAAGGAATAGAACTGCCAAGACGCCAAGCAAGCTGAGGAGAAGTAGGGGGAGAGTGGATGAAGGGTCGAAGGAGACGGACATGCAGGTCCTCTTTCAGCAGGTGGACGTGTTCACCGACCGGCCGTTCGCGGGGAATCCCCTGTGCGTCGTGCCCGACGGCACGGGGCTCTCGACGGAACAGATGCAGGCCATCGCCAAGGAGATGAACCTCTCGGAGACGACGTTCGTCCTCCCGCCGACCGATTCCAAGGCCACCTACTGGATGCGGATCTTCACGCCGGCACAGGAGATCCCCTTCGCCGGCCACCCCAGCGTGGGGACGGCCTACGTGATGGCCTGCGCCGGACGCTTTCCATTGAAGGAGCCCGTCACACAGATCTTCCAGCAGGTCGGCATCGGCACGCTGCCGCTGGACATCGAGGTGGCGGACGGGAAGCCCGGCCGCGTCGTCATGACCCAGGGTGAGCCGTCCTTCGGTGGCGTCCTGCGCGACCTCAGCCCTGTCGCCGACGCGTTGGGCCTGGACCCCATGACGCTGGCCAGGGCCAACCGGCCGATCCAGGTCGTCTCCACCGGCCTTGGCCACCTCATGGTTCCGCTCCCCGATCTCGAGAGCATGCGGAGCCTTCGTCCGAACTTCAGCGCCCTGGACATGCTCCTGAAAGGTTGCGGGGCTCTCGGCTGCTACCTCTTCTGCCTCGAAACGACTTCCCCGGAGGCGTTTGCTCATGCCCGGATGTTCGCCCCCGGCGCGGGCGTCCCCGAGGACCCGGCGACCGGCTCGGCCGCAGGACCGCTCGGGGCATATCTCGCCATCCACGGCGTCCTCCCCCGCGAGCGCACCTCCTTCGTGATCGAGCAGGGGCTGGAGATGGGGCGACCGAGTCGGATCTGGGTCGGGCTCAGCCGCGATGCCACCGGGATGCCCACGACGATCCAGGTCGGCGGCACGACCGTCCCCGTGATCCGTGGCACGATTCAGGTGTAGCTCTGCTTTCCACTCCAGCCCTCGGCCCCTCACCCTCCCCTCTCCCTGGGGGAGAGGGGAGGGGAGAGAGCGGTGAGGTCGGTCAACTATGTTGCAGCGGTGCGGATGGGCCAAGACGGACTTGTCCATCGCGTACCACGACGCCGAGTGGGGCGTCCCGGTCCACGACGACCGGCTCCTCTTCGAGTTCCTCGTGCTGGAAGGCGCCCAGGCCGGCCTGAGCTGGGAGACGATCCTCAAGAAGCGCGAGGCCTACCGCGCCGCCTTCGAAAATTTCAAGATTCAACGCGTCGCCAAGTACGGCGTGCGACAGGTGGAGAGGCTGCTTCAAGATCCTGGGATCATCAGGAACCGGCTGAAGATCGTTGCGGCGATCGAAAACGCGCGGGCGGCTCTCGCCGTGCAGTTCGAGTTCGGCAGCCTGGACGCCTACCTCTGGTCATTCGTCGGGGGCCACCCACGGCAGAATCACCGGCGCACCCTCGCCGAGGTCCCCGTCTTCACGTCCGAGGCCGCGACCATGAGCAAAGACCTCATCCGCCGCGGCTTCCGGTTCGTCGGCCCCACCATCTGCTACGCCTTCATGCAGGCCGTCGGCATGGTCAACGATCACCTCGTCACCTGCTTCCGCCACGCCGACCTCGCCGGCAGAAGCGCCTGACCTCACTCTCACCTGCGACTCTCCCCTGCGACTTGCAGCATCGCGCCAAACCGCGTATGATGCCGCCCGTTCACGTGGGACGCATGACACGGGATTGCTTTCACATCGGCATAGATGTCGGCGGGACCTTCACGGACGTCGTCGCCTGGGGCGGGGACGAGGGAATCTTGTCCCTGCACAAGGTCCCCACGACGCCGCAGGACGTCGCCCTCGGCCTCCGGGCGGCCCTGGCGGGGACCGGGGTCCCGGCCGCCGACGTGGCGGAGATCGCCCACGGGACCACGGTGGCGACCAATGCGCTCCTCACGCGCGAGGGCGCCCGCACCGGCCTTCTCACGACGGCGGGATTCCGGGACGTCCTGGAACTGCGCGACGGCGCCCGCCGGACGCTCCACGGACGGCAGGCCGCCTTCGAGTCGCTCATCCCCCGCCACTGGCGCTGGGAGATCAGCGAGCGGCTGGACGCCTCCGGAGGCGAGCTCCAGCCGCTCGTGGAGGACGAGGTCGCCGGCCTCCTCTCCGATCTCACCCGGCAGGGCATCGAGGCCCTGGCGATCTCCTTCCTCCACGCCGACCGGAACGACCGGCACGAGCGGCGCGCGCGCGAGCTCCTGCGGCGCCAGTGGCCCGACGGCTCGATCGTGCTGGGAAGCGAGGTCTGCCCCTTCCCGGACGAGCGATTGCGGACCGCCACGGCCGCACTCACGGCCTACCTCACCCCGCTCATGACGCGCTACCTCACGGCCCTCACGCGCGTCCTCGAGGAGGCCGGCACCTCTGCGGTCTTTCGTTTCATCGAATCGGCCGGCGGCAGCTGCACCCCGGAGGAGGTGCGGCAGCTCCCCCTCCGGACCGTCCTCTCGGGGCCGGCGGGCGGCGCCGTCGCGGGGGCGGCGTTGGCGCAGCTTCTGCGGCTCTCCTCCGCCACCACCGCGGACATGGGTGGGACCAGCTTCGACGTCGCCGTCCTCCAGGACGGCCAGCCGCAGCTCACGGCGGACCGCACGCTGGAGTTCGGGCTCAGCGTCGCGATGCCGTGCGTGGACATCCACACCATCGGCATTGGCGGCGGGAGCCTGGCCTGGGTGGACGAGTCCGTCCCGGGCGGGCTCGGGGTCGGGCCCCAGAGCGCCGGCGCCCTTCCGGGCCCCGCCTGCTTCGGCCGGGGCGGCCGGAAGCCGACGGTCACCGACGCGAGCCTCCTGCTCGGGCGCCTGGCGGGGAATCGCACGGACCTGGGCCTGCCGCCTCTGGACGCGCAGGCGGCCGAGCGGGCCATGCTGGCCGAGGTGTGTGCAGGGTTGAACCTGGATCCGCGCGGCGCGGCGCGGTTGGTGCTGGAGGTGGCCGAGGCGCAGATGGCGGGCTTCCTGCGCGCCCGGCTGGCGGCTCGCGGGATCGCACCTGCCAGGGCCACGCTGATCGCCTTCGGCGGCGCGGGCCCGGTGCACGCCGCCTCCGCGGCGCGGCGGCTCGGCATGAAGCGCGTGGTGGTGCCGTACCTGGCCTCGGGATTCTCCGCGCTGGGATGCCTGCTCTGTCCGCCGGCCCAGGTGGCGCTCCTGGCCGTGGACGAGCCCCTCGGGGCCGTGTCCCCCGCGCGCCTCCGCGAGCTCTGCGCCGCCGCCTTCCCGGTGGAGAATCACGGCCGGCCCCGCCTCGCGCTGATCCTGCGGCGCGGCGAGAATCCCCACGAAGACCTCCTGCCCATTCGGGACCTGGACGAGCTGGAAGAGGCGCGCCTGCGCCGCTATCAGGCCTTTGCCCAGCAGGCCTACGGCATCCGGCCGGCGCCGGAAACCATCCGCGTCGTGCGCCTGCTCGCCATCCTGGAGCGGGGCAGCGCATCCCTCGCCCTCGGTCCGTCCTTGGAAGCCACGTTTCGCCGCCACCAGGCGCGCTGGGCCGCCCTGCGGCCCGCCGCGGAGGAGCCGTCCGGCCCGAACGGCCTTCTCGAGCGGCCCCTGGAGTCGCTCACCATCGGCCAGCCGGCAGCGGGGCCGGCCCTCATCGTCCTCCCCGGTGCCAGCGCCTTCGTGCCGCCCAAGGTGGCCTACCACGTGGACCGGTGGGGGAGCCTGATCATGGAGACCGGACAGTGAGCCCCGATCCACAGGCCGGCCTCACGCCGGGAGAGGTGCTGGCGACACGCCTCCAGCTGGAAGAGGCGGCGGCGGCCATGGACGCGGCCATGCGTCGGGCGGCCCGTTCAGCCGGCAGCGGGCGGGACGGGATCACGGCGGCAGGATTCCACACGCCTACCGGTGCACTGCTCGTGAGCGGGCGGGAGAGCCATCCCCTGCTCGCGGAGGCGGCGGCGGAGGCCCTCGGTATCCTGGTCGGCCGTCAGGCGCCCACGGACCGCGCACTCGCCCCGGGGGACCTGTATCTCACCAACGACCCCGGCTGCGGCGGCGCCTCCCTCGAGGACCTGATCCTGGCCACTCCCCTGATGCAGGACGGCCGCCTGCAGGGCTTCGTCGTCCTGACGGCCAGCCACCTAGGCGTCTCCCGCGCGACGCTCGCCCCGGCCACGAGCCTGCGGCAGGAGGGGCTGATCTTTCCCTGGATGCGGGTGGGACATCTCGGCCGCTTCCAGCCGGACGTCCTGGCACTGCTCGCAGCCAACGCCGAGGATCCGGGGACCTTCCGGGACGACCTCTTCGCCCAGGCCCACTGCCTCGGCCTCGGGCGATCTGCCGCCGAGGATCTCCTCGCGGAGAGCGGCACGGAGGCGCTCACCGCCCTCGGCGAGGCGACCAGCGCCGGCGCCCGGCGCGCGCTCGTCCCGATCCTGGAGCGCCTGGCCTCCGGGGACATCACCGGCAGCGGGGTGCGGCTCCATCGTGACGGAGATGGCCTGTGCGTGTCGCTCCTCGATCGGGACCGCTGGGCGGACCTCGGTCTCACGCCCACGCTTACCCGCGCCGCCGTTCGCGCCGCGCTCCGGGAGGTCCTGACGGCGGAAAGCCCGACGCTGGCCGTCCTGGGAGGACTGGACGGGAGGGTCCGGGTGGAGCCGCCGCGCTCGATGGCCTCGCCCCATCCGCCCATGGGCGCGGCGCGCTTCGCCGGGGCCCAGGCGCTGGCCGAGGCCATCCTGGCGGCCCTGGCGGAGTCTTTCCCTCACCTCGTCCATGCGCCGGACGCCGCGTGCCTGCTGCTCGATCTCCGCGGGCGGCGAGAGGACGGCAGCCGGTACCGGGTGCGGCTGGGCCTCCCCGGAGGCCTGGGCGCCTCGGTCTTCGGCGACGGCCTGGCCCACGCCACGTCCCCCTTCTCGCCCCACCGGACGCAGGCCGTCGAAGACATCGAGCGCGCGATCCCCGTGCGGCTCCTCCGGCTCCAGCTCCTCCCCGACTCGGCCGGTCCAGGTCAGTATCACGGCGGGACGGCCGCCTGTTTGGAGCTCCAGCTCCTGGAGGGAGAGGCCGTGGCCGACATCCTCGTCCCCGGCAAGGCCATCGGCATGCGCGGCGGCATGCGCGGCGCCCCCGCCCGGACGATCCAGATCACGGCGCGGCGGGGGACGCAGGAGACGGTGGGCCCGGCGCGGATCGTGCTCGACCTCACGCCCGGCGACCGCCTGATCCTGGAGAGCGCGGGCGGCGGCGGCTGGGGCATCCCCTTCCAGCGTTCCATCATGCGCCTCGAAGAGGATCTCGCCCGGGGGCTCATCTCCCCCGACCAGTCGCGGAATCGGTACGGGCTCGTCCTCGTGCCGGGCACGCTGACCAAGGACGACCACCTCACGTATCGGGTCCGCCACTACCTGCTCTCCACGCTCGCCGTGGAAGACATCATCGCCGGCGAAGAGTTGCTCGAATAGCAGGCCTCGCCCTGATGGCTCTCCCCTCTGCCCCCTCTGCACACACTATCCGCTTGCCCTGCCCACCACCCCGTACTAGGATCAGGTTTTCCCGTCGCGGAGGGCGCCGTGACCGAGATCTATCTCGACGTCGAGACGCAGAAGCTCGCCGAAGAGGTTCCGGGGGGCTGGAACAACATCCGGGCGTTCGGGCTCACCGTCGCCGTGACGTGGGATGGCGCGAGCGGCTTCCGGGACTGGTACGAGGAGGACGTCGGCCGCCTCCTCGGGGAGCTCGGCGCCTTCGACCGGATCGTGACCTTCAACGGTCTCCGCTTCGACCTGGAGGTGCTGTCGGCTTACGGGGACGTGCGATCGCTGATCCCGAAGAGCTTCGACGTCCTCAAGGATCTGGAGCGCCGCCTCGGGTATCGCGCGAAGCTCCAGGACGTGGCCCAGGCGACCCTGGGGAAGCAGAAGACCGGCTCCGGCCTGGACGCGGTGCAGTGGTGGCGGTCGGGCGACCCCGCCTTGCGACAGCGCGTCGTGGACTACTGCCGGATGGATGTCGAGATCCTGCGGGACATCGTCGCCTACGGGCGGCGCGAGGGTTCCATCCGCGTCCCCTCGCGGGGCAAGGAGCTGACGGTGTACGTGGCCTGGGGGGAGTGACCGGGCAGGGCCGATGGCCTCGCACGGGACCTGACAAGGAAGGTGGGCAATGACCATGACCGATCTCTCGGAGCGCTTTGACGAAATCGTGGCTGCCACGGAACGGCAGAGCCTGCTGGCCTTCCCGGGGTATGTCGGCGAGGACCTGCCGACCGTCTGGTGGCAGGGCGACCCCGACAACTGGCCAGACTTTCTCGGCATCGCGAAGGCGGAGGGGGTGCGGACGCTCTTCGTCGGCCGGGTCATCCTCGACAGGGAAGACCTTCAGGATCTGGCGGAGTGGGAGGAAGAGGGGCGGGGCCCTGGCCCCACGAACGGGAACGCGGCGCGCATCAAGGAGTTCGAGCGGTACATCGGCTTCACCGGCGAGGTCCGGATCGGCTGGATCAGGGACGGGGTGGCTTTTCTCCTCCAGCAGCGCACCGAATGGTACGACGACTTCCTCGCCTTGATGGAGGAGCTGCAGTCCGACGAGGACTACGAGTAACAGCCAACGAGGCGGGACCCGGGACGCGGGGAGAGGCGTGACGAGCGAAGCGTTCACGGCGGACGAAATCGCGGTCCTGCGACCCTACGTGACGAATACGAACCGACCCATCTTCGCCCTGCGGAACCTGCCCGAGGAGGTGGTGGCGGTCCTCTTCGCCTACTACAGCCGCAGCCGGGAGAGCCTGCGAGCGAACCTCCTCACGCTCGTTCAGGACCAGGACCTGGACCTGGATCGCCGCGCGACCTGGGCCGAGTCCGCCCAGGACGATCTGGCCCTGGCGAAGCAGAAGGCCAAGCAGTTCCACGAGAAGTGGGTGGTCGGATACGGCCACGCCTCCGTGGCCGAGCACGCCGTCGTCCACCTGGCAATCGAGGACGTCTCCATCGTCGCCAGCAAGGTCCTCGAAGACACCCGCCTGGCCTCCTTCACCGAGAAGTCCACCCGCTACGTCGTCTTCGATCGGGACAAGTTCTACCGGGAACCGCGCCTACTGGCGTCGCGCCACGCCGCCCTCTACGAGGCGACGTGCGCCTTCCTCCTCGAAAGGTACGCCCGCCTGACCGATCCCGTGACGGCCGCCGTCACGCGCGAGACTCCGCGGGGAGAGACGCAGACCGAGCGCGCCCACGAGGCCGCCTGTCGAGCCAAGAGCTGCGACATCCTCCGCTACATCCTGCCGGCCGCCACGCTGACAAACATCGGGATGACGGTGAACGGGCGCCTGCTGGAGCACCTGATCGGCAAGCTCTTGTCGCATCCGCTGGAAGAGCTCCGCCGGGCGGGCGGCGCGCTCAAGGCCGAGGCGCAGCAGATCGTCCCGACCCTGATCAAGTACGCGGACGTCAATCCCTACATGGTGGACACGCGGCAGGCGATGGAAGGACTGGCGGCTGAGTGCTTCGCAGGCGAGGCCGCGGCCGCGGCCCCCGCGGTGGCGCTGGTCCGGTATCCGGCGGATGCGGAGGACCAGCTGGTAGCGGTGATCCTGTACGGCTATGCGGGCCTCCCGCTGCCCCAGGTCGAGCAGCGGGTGCGCGGACTATCCGCCGAGGCGAAGGCCCGCATCCTGGACGAGTACCTCGCACGGCGCGGCCCCCACGATGCGCCCCTGCGCGCGCTGGAGCATCTCACCTACACCTTCGACATCCTGGTGGACTTCGGGGCCTTCCGGGACATCCAGCGCCACCGCATGGTCACGCAGACGCCGCAGGAATCCACCGCCATCCACGGGTACAGCACTCCTCCGGAGATCGCGGCCTACGGCCTGGGCGAGACCTACCGGGAGTGCATGGACCGCGCCGCCGCCGCCCACGCGGCCATCGCGCGCGACTTCCCGCACGAGGCCCAGTACGTCCTCCCGCTGGCGTTCAAGAAGCGCGTCCTCTTCACCTGGAACCTCCGCGAGATCCACCACTTCGTGGAGCTCCGCTCCGGGAGGCAGGGCCACGCCTCGTACCGGGCCATCGCCCAGCAGGTCTACCGGGAACTCGAGCAGGTCCACCCGCTCCTCGCCAAGTACGTCCGGGTGGATCTCCAGGCCTACACCTTCGCCCGCCTGTAGCCAGCTCGCCCCTTCAAAACCTAGAGAGGCTCGCGGCATGCCTCGACGAGTTCGCATCAGGCGTGAGCCTAGGCGGGGGCGCGCAGATCGTCGAAGAGCGAGTAGAAGACGGGGATGGCCACCAGGGTCAAGAGCAGGGAGAGCATGATGGTGATCGGGTGGACGAAGCTTTCGAACTGGGCGGCCAGGACCATGTAGATGAAGATGAGGCTCAGGATCAGGGCGAGGAGGAAGTTCTGCGCGGCCTCGGCGATGAACTTCCCCTGGCCGGAATAGAGCGTGGAGTATCCCGGCAGCAGTCCCAGCTCCCGAATCGCGGCGCTGCCCTGGGTCATGGCCTCGACCAGGGGCTTGTTGAAGAGATTGGCCACCACCGTGATCTCCCGCTCGCGATTGTAGCGGTCGATCTGCCCGGGAGCCTTCCCCGCGGAAAGCTCCGTGACGTTGTTCAGCCGGACCAGCCGCCCGCCCGCGGCGGGGATCATCACCTGGGAGATCACCTTGGGGCTGCTGTGAAAATCCTGCAGCAGGCGAAGGCGAACCTTGTACTGCTTGTCCCCATCCGGGTCACTGCACGTTCGGCGAAACTAGGGCATCAGGATGCTGCTCACTGATTGGCTCGGGCTGCTTCTCCTTGAACATACGGGATACGAGGACAAAGAGCAGCGGGATGTAAAAGAGGTCGATGAATGTGGCGGAGAGCATCCCTCCGGTCACGGCGGTGCCGATGGCGTTCATGGCGCCGGCACCCGCACCTGTTGCGATGGCCAGCGGCAGGACACCGAAGAAAAACGCCAGCGAGGTCATGATGACCGGTCGGAATCTCACCCGTACCGCCCCAAGGGTCGCTTCGATCAGTCCTTCTCCACGTGCCATCCGCTCCTGTGCAAACTGAATAATGAGGATGGCGTTTTTGGTCGTCAGCCCGAGCGTGGTGAGAAACCCGATCTGGAAGTAGACATCGTTGTGCATCCCCCGCGCCCAGGTGGCCAGTGCCGCACCGAATAACCCGAGCGGCAGCATCAGCAGATTGGCGATCGGGATCGGCCAGCTCTCGTACAGGGCCGCCACGCACAGGAAGATGACGACAACGGAAAATGCGTACAGCAAGGGCGCCTGCGAGCTTCCCATACGCTCCTGATAGGAAAGTCCGGTCCATTCAAACCCGATCCCCTGGGGCAATTTCGCGGCCATCTCCTCCATCGCCTGCATTGCCTCCCCGGAGCTCTTCCCCGGTGCCGGCTCCCCCTGGATGTTCATGGATGGGAAGCCGTTGAAGCGCTCGAGCCGGGGTGCGCCCGCCGACCAGTGCGCCGTGGCAAAGGCGGAGAAGGGAACCATCTTGCCCGTGGTATTCCGTACGTAAAGCTTCTCGACATCTTTGGGCAGCATGCGGTAGGGGGCGTCCGCCTGCAGGAACACTCGCTTGACCCGTCCGCCCTGGATGAAGTTGTTGACATAGCTGCTGCCGAAGGCCGCCGAGATGGTATTATGGATGGAGCTAATGGGTACCCCGAGGGCGCCGGCCCTTTCCCAGTCCACGTCGACGCGATATTCGGGCACATCCTCCATGCCGTTGGCCCGGACTTTGGTCAGGCGCGCGTCCTTTGAAGCCAAACTGAGGAGCTGGTTGCGGGCCGCCATCAGTTTCTCGTGACCGAGTCCGCCCCGATCCAAGAGCTGGAAGTCGAACCCGGTGGCGGTCCCCAGCTCGACCACCGCCGGCGGCGGGAAGGCGAACACCAGGGCGTTGCGGAATTGCGCAAAGGCCTTCATGGCCCGCTCCGCAATGGCCTTCGCCCGGAGGTCCGCTCGATTGCGCAGATGCCAGTCCTTGAGCTTGATGAAGACCAGGCCGTTGGTCTGGGCCCGTCCGGAGAAACCGATCCCGGAAATCGTCATGGTGGATTCCACGGCCTCTTTTTCGTTCTCCTTGAAATGGCGCTCAATGTCGATCGCGACCTTCTTGGTCTGCTCCAGTGTGGCGCCCGTCGGCAGCATGATCGCGGCAAGCAGGATCCCCTGATCCTCGTCGGGAACATAGGACGTGGGCAGGCGGTGGAAGAGCATCCCCACACCGCTCACAATCAGGATGTAGACGACGAAGTACCGCAGCTTCCTGGAATAGGAGCGTCCAACGGTCCCGACGTACCGGTCCCTGAGCCGGAAGAAGTTGCGATCGAACCAGGCGAAGAACGGGCGCAGGAACCAGATGGCATTCTCCGCCGGCTCGTGCCCGGCCGGCACCGGCTTGAGGAGGGTCGCGCAGAGGACCGGCGTGAGGATCAAGGCCACGATCACCGAGAGGAGCATGGAGGAGATGATGGTCACGGAGAACTGCCGGTAGATGACGCCGGTCGAGCCGCCGAAGAAGGCCATCGGGCCGAACACCGCCGAGAGCACCAGTCCGATGCCGATCAGGGCGCTGGTGATCTGCTCCATGGACTTGGCGGTGGCCTCCCGGGGCGGGAGGCCCTCCTCGCTCATGATCCGTTCGACGTTCTCCACGACCACGATGGCATCGTCCACCACGAGGCCAATGGAGAGCACCATGGCGAACATGGTCAGCATGTTGATGGAGAAACCGAAGAATTCCAGCACGGCAAAGGTTCCCAGCAGCACCACCGGCACCGCGATGGTCGGGATCAGGGTGGCCCGGAGGTTCCCCATGAAGAGCCACATGACCAGGAAGACCAGGAGGACCGCCTCGAAGAGGGTCTTCACCACCTCGGCGATGGCCACTCTGACGAAGGGGGTGGTGTCGTAGGGATAGACGACCTTCATCCCGGGGGGGAAGTAGCGGCTCATCTCCGTCATCTTGGCCTTGACCGCATCGGCCGTCTCCAGGGCATTCGCGCCCGCCGCCATCCGGATGGCCATGCCGGCGGACGGCTTGCCGCTGTAGAAGCCCTCGATGTCGTAAGCGTCGGTCCCCAGCTCCGCGCGCCCCACGTCCTTGATGCGGACGACCGAGCCGTCCGGGTTGATGCGCACGGGAACGGCGGCGAACTCCTCCGGGGTCTTGAGCATGCTCTGGACGATGATGGAGGCGTTCAGGCGCTGACCCGGCACGGCGGGCGCCCCGCCGAACTGTCCGGCCGAGACTTCCACGTTGTAGGTCTTGAGCGCCGCGAGAACGTCCTCGATCGTCAGACGGTAATCGGTCAGCCGGTCGGGGTTCAGCCAGAGCCGCATGGCGTACTGGGAGCCGAAGTTTTCCACCTCGCCCACGCCGGGCACCCGCGCCAGGACCTTCTCCAGGTTGGACTGGGCATAGTCCCGCAGGTCGTTTCCGTCCATGCTCCCGTCTTCCGAGATCAGGCCCACGATGATCAGGTAGTTCCGGGTCGCCTTGCCGACCGTGACGCCCTGGCTCTGGACCGCGTCGGGCAGGCTGGCCATGGCGAGCTGGAGCTTGTTCTGCACCTTGGACCAGGCGAGGTCCGGATCGGTCCCCGGCGCGAAGGTCAGCTCGAGGCGGGCACCTCCGGCCGAATCGCTGGTGGCGGACAGGTAGATCATCTTGTCGAGGCCGGTCATCTTCTGCTCGATGATCTGGGTGACGCTGTTCTCCACGGTCTCCGCGGAGCCTCCGGGGTAGGAGGCCTGGATGTAGATCGACGGGGGGGCGATGGGGGGATACTGTGAGATGGGCAGATTGTAGATGGCGAGGCCACCCACCAGCATGATGACGATGGCAATCACCCAGGCAAAGACCGGGCGATCCAGGAAGAATTTCGAGAGCATCGAGGGCCTCCGTCTAGTTCGCTTTTGCGGCCGGCTGCACTGGCTTCACGGCGTCTGTCTTTGACTGCTGGCCGGCCTCGAAGGCGACCGCCTTCACGGAGGCGCCGGGGCGCACTCTCTGAACCCCCTCGACGATCAGACGATCTCCTGGCTTCAAGCCCTCACTGACCAGCCATCTGTCGCGGACAGCGCGATCGACCGCGATCTTCCGCTGCGCGACCTTTTCCGAGCCATCCACGATCAGCGCGACGGGATTCCCCTTCGGATCGCGAGAGACCGACTGCTGCGGAACCAGGATGGCCTGATCGACCACACCTTCCTGGACGATGGCGCGCACGTACATGCCGGGCAGGAGCATGTGCCGGGGATTCGGGAACAGGGTGCGCAGAATGAACGACCCGGTGCTGGGATCGACGGTCACATCGGAGAACTTCAGCGTGCCCTCCAGGGGATAGGGTGTGCCGTCTTCCAGGAGGAGCTTCACTCTGGCCTGATGGGGACCATTCCCCTTGAGCCGGCCGCTCGCCAGGTTCTCCCTGAGGCGGAGCAGGTTGGCGCTGGATTCGGTCACGTCCACATAAATGGGATCCAGTTGCTGGATGGTGGCGAGGGCCGTGGCCTGGCCCGCCATGGCCAGGGCGCCCACGGTCACCATGGATTTCCCGATGCGGCCGCCGATGGGCGCGATGACGCGGGCGTACCCCAGATTGATGCGGGCCGCCTCCAGCGTCGCCTCCGCCTGCCGGATGGCCGCCTCGGCCGCGGCCACCGCCTCCCGGTCGCTCTCCACCTGCGCTTCGGTGGTGAGGAGCGTGGCCTCGGCCACGTCAGCTTCGGTCACGGCCTGATCGCGCTGGCTGGCGGAAATCGCCCCCTCCGCAGCGAGATCCTCGAAGCGCTTGCGGTTCGTGCGCGCGTTCTCGAGGATGGCCCGCTGCCGCAGGACACCGGCGCGGCTGGCCGCGAGAGCGGCCCGCGCCCGGTCGGCAGCCCTCCGCGTGACGGCGAGGTTCGCCGCGGCATTGTCGCAGGCGGCCTGCAGGGAGGCGGGATCGATCTGGTACAGCGCCTGGCCAGCCTTGATCTCAGAGCCTTCCTCGAACAGGCGTTTCTGGATGATGCCGCTCACCTGCGGACGGATCTCCGCAATCGAGTACGCGGAGGTCCGGCCCGGCAGATCGGTGGTGAGCACGACCCGTTCCGTCTGGACGGTGACCGTGCCCACCTCCGGCACGGGGGGCGGCGGGGCGGATTTCGAGGTGTCGCAACCACCTAGCCATAGGCCGCATGCCAGAGCCATCGCAACGACAAGGAGGTTGCCGCGTTCATCAACTTTTTCTAATTCTTCTAAGAGTTGCATGCGTCACCTTTATATCGCGCGATCCGAGTTGGGGATGGCGGCCTTGATGGCGAAGCGGGCCTCCCGGGGATCCAGCCGCACCAGGAGTTGCCCTGCCGCCACGCGATCGCCGAGATCCACCAGGAGCAGGTCCGGTCTTCTCGCCATCGGTTCCATCCATTCAGATCGAACGGGTTCGCTTCCCGGGTGGCTCCCGAGATCGCTCACGCTTGCACGCCTCGCAGGAACGTGGCAACCATCTCGTCGATCGCCCGCTCCGTCGTCAGGTGCGGGGGAGGCTTCTGATGAAACAGCTCACGGAGGAGTACATGATACGAGACCATTCCCATGAAATTGAACGCCGCCTGGATCGGATCCAGTGGCCGGAACGCGCCCGCGGCCACTCGCGTGGCGATGTACCGGCTGAGGAAGCTGTGGACGGTCTGGATCCGAGAAGAGAAGAACATGTCGGAGAGGGCGTGCCCCTCTAGCGCGCTGAAGAAGAGCAGCCGCATCAATGTGGGATCGGCCTTGGTCCTGGCCACCATCTCCCGGGCCATGACGCGGAGGAGGCCGGCGTCGTCCTTCCGGTCGGCGAGCGGGATCGCCGTGTCCAGGAGTTCCTGGGTTCGGGCCTTTGCCTCGATGATGGCCGCGTACAGCTTCTCTTTGGTGGCGAAGTACTTGAAGACGGTCGCCTCGCTCACGCCTACCGCGTGTGCGACCTCGCGTGTCGTCGTCCCGCTGAAGCCGCGTTGCGAGAAGAGCGTGGCGGCCGCCTCGATGATTTGTTGCCGACGTTCCGGCCCCGTGATTCGATTCCGCACCCCGACCCTCCACTGCCCCCAAACGGGTGAAGGACTGAAATGAGTGAGTGCTTGCTTACCACTTTTGCCGTCCCAAGTCAACCGTTCGGACGTGCCGCAGACCCCGGGAGCATCGCAGGATCCGGAACTCGCGAAGCCAAGAATGAGGGAGACTGAAAGACCGGGTGCCACGGTGGCGGGGTCACACCGACAACATACATCAACACACATCGACAACACATCGACAACACCCCTTGACGCATGGGCAGCGGCGTGGTATTTCCCTTGCCATATTGTATGGCAGAATCGATAGACTCTGCCTTCCCGTACCAGGTTTTCTTCCGTCTTTGCCCCGATGGTTCTGGTGATGCCGCTTGTCATACCGCCCGCAACGCCCGTGCGCCGTGGAAAGGGGTGAGAGCGTGGAGAACCGCCGGCGCCATGGATACGTTCGATTCCCGATGGAGGTCCCCGCCGCCGTCCTGGCGGCAGAGCTTGCTGCCTCCCCTGAAATCGGGTCCGCCCAGGACCTGAGCCGGGGTGGAGTCCTCCTTCGACTCGGCTCTGCGAAGGCTCCAGGGATGCCCATCCGGGTGACCCTGACCTTCCGCCATCGCCCTCAGCTCGTCCTGGCCGGAAAGGTGGTGTGGTCCCAACCTCACCCTGACTTTCCCGGCTGGGCCCTGGGCATCCAGTTCGAGGAAGAACTCCACGAGGAGATGGTGATCGAGATCGCCGAGGAGCAGTTTCCGCCGTGGGCCACCGAATCACGCGCGGACGGGGCCGGAACGGCGTGAACTGCAGTCGGATCCGGGCCCATCCCATAGCCTCGGAGCATGTCGCGAACTGAGGCGGTCCGCGCGGTCAACCCTGTCGCTCTCCGGCCGCTTCGCCCCCCAGGCCGTGCTCGCCGCGCGTTCCCCATCTCCGGCGCCCACGGCCTCTCTTCACCGTCGGCAGCCAGTGCCCATTCGCCCATCCTCCCATTCCACGGAAATCCTGTTGACGCCTCGCCCGGAGCGGGGCAACATCAACCTGGCCGTCAGACGGCCGGCCACGACGGTGAAAGGGGCCTCCATCGGATGATCTGCTGTCGGATCCGTCTGTTGCCCTCGATGACTGGTGTTGATTGTTCCAGTCTGATGGCTCACAACGCGAGATGATTCGCCTGGTCGGTGTGTCGAAGGTCTATGACGGGTCCGCCGGTCACGTGGCGGCGCTCACGGACGTCTCGCTGGAGGTGGCCGCGGGCGCATTCGTGGCCCTGATGGGACCCAGCGGCTGCGGAAAGAGCACACTCCTGAATCTCATCGCCGGCGTGGATCTCCCCAGCGCCGGCGAGGTCTGGGTGGACGGGCAGGAGCTCACGCGGCTCCCCGACCGCCTCCTCAGCCGATTCCGCCGGGACCGCGTGGGCATCGTCTATTAGAATCGCCACACATCCGCACCCATGGCCGCGCGCCCACGGCCGGTCCTTGACTCCGTAGGGGATGTGTGTTACCAAGCGATCAGCCGGGAGGTAGGCGACATGAAAGTCTATGACTTCAAGGTGATCTTGGAGCCGGATGAGAGCGGAGGGTACGTCGTGACCTGCCCGTCGCTGGCCGGATGCTATAGCCAAGGCGAAACGGTCGAAGAGGCTCTGACGAATATTCGGGAAGCCATCGAGCTGTGCCTGGAGGACCTGCGGGCGCAGGGAGAGGAAATCCCGGACCCGTCGGGAGTACTCATCGGCAGCGTGGCCGTCGCTCAGTGAGCCCAAAGCTTCCCGTCATCTCAGGCCAGGAAGCTGTCCGGGCCCTCCAGCGGCTCGGATACGAGGTCGTCCGCCAGCGCGGCAGCCACATTCGCCTCCGGCATCCCCTTGACCCCACCCGAAAGCCGCTGACAGTGCCGGACCACCACACCCTGAAGCCAGGTCTTCTTCGAAAACTGATCCGCGATGCCCAGATGGAGATCGAGGAGTTCGTCAGCCTGCTGGAGTCTCTGTAGTCTATGCAAGAGCTGGTCCGGCCGACCGACCGCAGGCTCAGCTGGCGTCGAATTGATCGGCGACCCCGCCTCGAAAGAGTTGCTGACCGGCGCGGTTTCCGCTTGACACTCACTCGCGCTCGGGCCATCTTTCCTCCCGCTTGAACACTTACGATCGAGGTGTGTGAATGCCATCGAGAGACGTTCGTTTCTCCGCGGTGTACCGCGTGGCCGGCGCGAAGGACGAGGCCCACGCGCGGGCCGGCGACATCTGCCTGGAGCAGACCGTCGAGCTGCCGCGGGACGTGGCGGTTCCCGCCTTCGTCCGCGACGAGGTGGTCGGCCGGATCGAGTCGTTCAAGAAGCGGGCGGGCGGGTACGAGGCGACCGTGAGCTACTCCGTCGACTGCGCCGCCGGCGAGCTGACGCAGCTCCTGAACGTCCTCTTCGGCAACATCAGCCTCAAGCCCGTAGTCCGCCTGGAGCGGCTGGTTCTTCCACCCGCGCTCCTCAAGCAGTTCAAGGGTCCGGCCTTCGGCCGGACCGGGCTGCGCCGCCACCTCGGCGTCTCCCGCCGGGCGCTCCTGTGCGCGACGCTGAAGCCCATGGGGCTCGCCGCCGAGGAACTGGCCGAGCTTGCCTATCAGTTCGCGCTCGGCGGCATCGACATCATCAAGGACGACCACGGCCTGTCCAATCAATCGTACGCACCGTTTGAGGACCGAGTGAGACGGTGCGTGCGTGCCGTCGCGCAGGCCAACCGGAAGACCGGATTTCACTCCGTCTACGCGCCGAACGTCACGGCGCCGCACGCCGAGACCCTGGGCCGGGCCCGCCTTGCCCGGGCCGCCGGTGCCGGGGCCCTGCTCGTCTCCCCTGGCCTCACGGGCCTCGACGCCATGCGGACGATCGCGGACGATCCCCGCGTGGGCCTGCCGATCCTCTCTCATCCGACCTTCCAGGGAAGCTACGTCCTCTCCCCCGCCAACGGCATTTCGCATTATGCCCTCTTCGGCCAGATCGTCCGCCTCGCGGGCGGCGACGCCAGCATCTATCCGAACCACGGCGGCCGTTTCTCCTTCTCGCGCGAGGAATGCCGGAGCATCGTGGAGGGCTGCCGCGTGCCCATGGGCCGCCTCCGTCCGATCCTCCCCTGTCCCGGCGGCGGCATGAGCCTGGGTCGCGTTCCCGAGCTGATCAAGTTCTACGGCAACGACGTCATCTTCCTGATCGGCGGCGGCCTTTTCACGCACGGGCCGGAGATCGTCGAGAACTGTCGCCTCTTCCGGAGGATGGTGGGCGGCTGAGCGAGGATGCGAGCGAGGCACGAACGAGGCAGAAATCAGGGAAGTGATTACCTCGACGCTTCCAAGCATCTGAGCCTGGAAAGGCTGTTGCCTGTGGGGTACGCGACTGCACCGGAGGCCGCCTAGCTCGACAGACCGTGGGTGATGGGTGATTACGCCGAAAGACTGCGGCCTGCATCTCGCTCGGCCACGCCGCGCCCTGCGCGGCTTTGCTGTTGACACCTGCGTCAGGTTTTGGATAGCCTTCGCCCGGGGTGGGGCATCGCCGGCGACGCGCCGTCGGTGACCTCGATGAAGGGCCGTAGCGTCCGGGGATAGGGCACCGTGAGCGAGCGGGGAAACCTAGCGCTCCAGATCGTGGCCTGGGGCTGCGTCCTCTTCGGCCTCTACCTGGCGAGCCTCCAGAGCTACCTCCTCTTCCACAGCCTCATCGAGGCCTTCAGCATCATCGTCACCGCCGGCATCTTCCTCGTCGCCTGGAACGCGCGTCGCTTCCTGGACAACGGCTACCTGCTCTTCATCGGCCTCGCCTGCCCGTTGGTGGCTTTCGTGGACCTGCTCCACACCCTGGCCTACAAGGGCATGGGGGTCTTTCCGGGGACGGACGCGAACCTCCCGACCCAGCTCTGGATCGCCGGCCGCTACCTGCAGAGCATCTCCCTGGCCCTGGCGCCCTCCTTCCTCAAGCGGCGGCTCCGGGTGGGCGCCGTGTCGTTCGCCTACTTCGCCGCCACCGCGCTCATTCTCATCTCCCTCTTCGCCTGGGACCTCTTCCCGGATTGTTTCATCGAGGGGAAGGGACTCACACCGTTCAAGCTCTCGAGCGAGTACTGGATCTGCCTGATCCTTATCGTGGCCATCCTGCGTCTGCACCGGAACCGGGCGGCGTTCGATCCCGCGGTGCGCACCTGGATCATCTGGTCGCTCGTCGCCACCATCCTCTCCGAGCTGGCCTTCACCGCCTACGCCAGCGTCTATGGCTTCGCCAACCTGGCCGGCCACTACCTGCGCCTTCTCGCCTTCTACCTCCTCTACAAGGCCATCATCGAGACGGGCCTGCGCCGGCCCTACGATCTCCTCTTCCGCAATCTCAAGCAGAGCGAGGAGGCCCTGATCCGCGCCCGGGACGAGCTGGAGGTGCGGGTGCGCGACCGGACGGCCGAGCTGGCCGCCGCCAACGAGGAGCTCCGGGCGCACCGTGACCAGCTCCGGGCGCTCTCGGCCAAGGCCATGACCATCCGGGAGGAAGAGGCAAGACGGATCGCCCGGGAGCTCCACGACGAGGTGGGCCAGTCCTTGACCTCATTGCTCCTCAGGCTCCAGGGGATCGAGGAGATGCCCAGCCTGGAGGCGGGGCGACAGATGGCGGCGGAGCTGCGGCCGCTGGTGGCGCGGACGCTGGGCGAGGTCCACAACCTGATCAAGGCCATCCGTCCGGGCGTCCTGGAGGACATGGGGCTGGCCGTGGCCCTCGACCGGTACGTGCGGGGCTACGCGGCGGCCACCGGGTTGCGGGTGGACTTCTGCGCCCCGGGGTTCGAGGCCCGGCGCCTCCCCGCCGAGGTCGAGACCGCCCTCTTCCGGATCGCGCAGGAGGCCCTGACCAACGCGGCCAGACACGCCCAGGCCCAGACGGTCAGCGTCACACTCACCGACCGGGAGGAGGCCGCGGTCCTCGTCGTCGAGGACGACGGGCGCGGCTTCGACGCCGAGGCCGTCCGGCACTCCCGGGGGCGCCCTGACCGCCTCGGCCTGCTCGGCATGGAGGAGCGGGCCTCGCTTTTGGGCGGGAAATTCACGCTGGAGTCCCGCGCCGGCCGGGGCACCACCGTCGTGGTCGAAATCCCGCTGGCCCGGGCGGAGGGAGCGCGTGCCTAAGATCCGAGTCGTGCTGGC
>JBGPQZ010000006.1:0-27598 GCA_041489335.1 Methylomirabilia bacterium | reverse complement strand
TCAGGAAGGTGTAAGCCATGCCCCCACCCACCAGCAGGGCATCCACCTTCCCCACCAGGTTCTTCAAGACCCCGATCTTGTCGGACACCTTGGCGCCGCCCAGGACGGCCACAAACGGCCGCGCCGGATTCGTCACGGCGCGCCCGAGGTATTCCAGCTCCTTCGCCATCAGGAAGCCGGCCGCGGAGACGGGCACGAACTTCGTCACCCCCACGGTGGAGGCGTGCGCGCGGTGGGCTGCGCCGAAGGCATCGTTCACGTAGAGGTCGCAGAGCGCGGCCAGGGCCCGGCTCATCGCCTCGTCGTTCTTCTCGTCGCCCGCCTGGAACCGGCAGTTCTCCAGCATCAGGACCTGGCCGGGGGCGAGAGCCGCCGCCGCCGTCTCCGCCGCCTGGCCGACGCAGTCGGAGGCGAGAGGCACGGGCGCGCCCAGCAGCTCGGACAGGCGCTGCGCCGCCGGCGCCAGGCTCATGCTCGGCACCACCTTCCCCTTGGGCCGCCCCAGGTGCGAGAGGAGGAGGAGCCTGGCCCCCCGCTCCAGGGCATACCGAATGGTGGGCAGGGCGGCCCGGATGCGGGTGTCGTCCGTCACCTCCCCCCGCTCGTTCAGGGGCACGTTGAAATCCACCCGCACGAGGACCCGCTTGCCCGCGAGGTCGAGATCGGTGATGGAAAGCTTCGCCATGTCCCACCTCCTCCTCGCCCGCCGCCCGGGCGATCAGCGGTCGGCGAGATGCCTCAGCCCGCGAGGGCCGGTGAGCGCCCAGCACCCGGACGCGGTGCCCTACCGCTTCGACGCGATCAGCTTGAGCAGGTCGCGCACCCGGCAGGAGTAGCCCCACTCGTTGTCGTACCAGGACAGGACCTTCACCATGCTCCCGTCCATGACGGAGGTGGAGGCGCCGTCCACGATGGAGGACAGCGGGTTGCCGTTGAAGTCGCAGGAAACCAGTAGCTCTTCCGTGTAGCCGAGGATGCCTTTGAGCTCCCCCTCGGCGGCCTGCTTCAGCGCGGCGTTCACCGCCTCCACCGTCACCGGCTTCTCCATCTCCGCGACCAGGTCCACCAGGGAGACGTTGGGGGTGGGCACCCGGATGGAGAGGCCGTGCATCTTGCCCTTCAACTCCGGCAGGACCAGGCCGACCGCCTTGGCCGCCCCCGTGCTCGTCGGGATCATGGACAGGGCCGCGGCGCGCGCCCGGCGCAGGTCCTTGTGGGGCAGGTCCAGGATCTGCTGATCGTTGGTGTAGGAATGGATCGTGGTCATGAAGCCGTGCCGGATCCCGAACGTCTGCAGGAGAACCTTGGCCACCGGAGCCAGGCAGTTGGTGGTGCAGGAGGCGTTGGAGATGATGTGGTGCTTGGCCGGGTCGTAGCGCTGATCGTTCACCCCCAGCACGATGGTGATGTCCTCGTCCTTCGCCGGCGCCGAGATGACGACCTTCCGGGCGCCCGCCTCGAGGTGCTTGCTGGCGCCCGCGCGGTCGGTAAACCGGCCCGTGGACTCGACCACCAGTTCCACGCCCAGATCCTTCCAGGGCAGGGCTGCGGGATCCCTGCTGGCCAGGACCTTGATCTCTTTCCCGTTCACCACCAGGCTCTGCTCCCGCGCCTCCACGGTCCCCGCAAAGGCCCCGTGCACGGAGTCGTAGCGGAGCAGGTGGGCCAGCGTCTTGGCGTCCGTGATGTCGTTGACCGCCACGATGTCCAGCGTGGGATCCCCGCAGGCCGCACGGAAGAAGTTCCGGCCGATCCGTCCAAACCCGTTGATGCCAACGCGCGTCGCCATGCCACCCTCCTTCGATGCCAGGGGGAAGGATACCTTTCTGGCCCCGGGCGAGATCCCGGGCCCCTTCCGAACCGGGCAATGCTAGTGGAAGCACCGGAAAAAGTCAAAGCCTATCGAACGGCTCGTCGTGGCGCGTGGCGCATGGTCCTTGCCATGAGCTATCAGCCATGAGCCATGCGCCACTATTCCACGCGGGCCAGGGCGAGGACGTCCACCGAGGCCGCCCCCGCCGCGAGCAGGACCTCCGCACAGGCGTTGGCCGTCGCTCCGGTCGTGAAGACGTCGTCCACCAGAAGCAGCCGGCGGCCGACGATCCCCCGCCGCCCGCGCACCGCAAAGGCCTGGCGCACGTTCCGGCGGCGCGCCTCCCGATCCCCCTGCTGGGGCGGCGTGGGCCGCACCCGGCGGAGCACCCACGGTCGCACGCGAAGCCCGTGGGCCCGCCCCACGGCTCGGGCCAGAACCTCCGCCTGGTTGAAGCCGCGCGCCAAGCGGCGGCGCCAGTGCAGGGGCACGGGGATCACGGCATCATACTCCGCCAGCGGCAGGTGCCGCGGGGCCTCCTCGGCCAGGAGCCTGCCCAAGTGCTGGAGCAGAGGCCTGCAGCGGCCGTGCTTGCAGAGGAGGATGGCCGCGCGGGCGATTCCGTCCTCGCGATACCGGAGAACCGCGCGGGCCCGCCCGAAATGATCCCGCGTCTCGCGGCAGCGCTGACACAACGGTGCCTCGACCCCCCGGGCCCCGTCGGGTCCGGGGAGGGGCCAGCCGCAGCGCACGCATCCCTCCCGCGGCATCCGCTCCAGCCCGTCCCAGCACCGCCCGCACAGGGCGCTATGCCGCCGACGATCCAGCGGCCGGCCGCAGACGTGGCAGGTGGCCGGGAAGATCAGGTGCAGGACGGCCGCCAGCAGGTCAGCGAGGGCCGGCCTCCAGGAAGGGCCCCGTCCGAACACTGCGCAGGCACTCCTCCACCGCGTTCAGCAGATCGGCGACCGAGGGGAAGCGCTTCTCCGGAACCTTCAGCATGGTCCGCAGGACGATGGCGTCCAGCCAGAGCGGAATGGTCGGATTGAGCCGACGGGGTGAGGTGGGATCGGTGTGGATGTGATGGTAGAGAACGTCCCCCTCCACGAAGGGGGGGCGGCCCGTCAGCATGTGGTAGAGCGTGCAGCCCAGCGAGTACTGGTCGGCCAAGGTCGAGGCGGATTGCCCCAGGATCTGCTCGGGGGCCATATAGAACGGCGTGCCGCGCACCGAGGTCACCTTGGCGGTGGCGCGCGAGACGACCGCGGCCAGGCCGAAGTCCATCAGCTTCACCACCCCCGCCTCGGTGAGCATCATGTTGGCCGGCTTCACGTCCCGGTGCACGATCCGCTGGCGATGGGCGTGGACCAGGCTCTGGCAGGCCTGCCTGAGGATGTCCACCGCCTGGGGAACGGGGAGGGCCCCGCGCTCGTCCAGGAGCTGCTCCACCGAACGACCCTCCACGAACTCCATGGCGATGTAGACCTCGTCCCCCAGCTCCCCCGCGTCGTAGACGGTCACGATGTTGGGGTGGTGCAGCGCAGCCGCGATGCGGGCCTCGCGCAGGAACTCCTCCACGGCCTTCGAGTCTTCGCGGAGGGCCCCCGACAGCACCTTGAGGGCCACGGGACGCTGCAGCAGTTGGTCCTCCGCCCGGTAGACGATCCCCATGCCGCCGCGGCCCAGCTCCGTCACGATTCGGTAGCGGGAGCGCGCGGACGGGCCGTCGGCCCGCGCCGTTTCGGCCTCGGGTACCATGTGCGTCGCCCCGGCCAGCCGGTCGCGCAGGACCTGAAGCCGCGCCTGCACGTCCTCGTACTCGAACTGCTCCGCCACCACCTTCTCGTAGAGGTGGAGGGCCTCCTCCAAGTTCCCCTGCCGCTCCTGGATCCGGGCCAGCTGGTAGGTCGGGTGGACGAAGTCGGACGCGATCGGCCGGAGTGCCACCGCCCGCTCGTACTTCTCCCGCGCCGGGCCCAGCAGATCCCGCCCGAAGAACAGGTCCCCCAGCAGGATGGTCGCCTCCAGATAGCGACTGGAGCCCGACCCCACCTGCTGGAGAAGAGCCATCGCCTCGCCCTCCGCCCCCGCCTGGAGGAGGAGCTTCCCCGCCTCGAAGAACTCCCCCGCCGCCCGCAGGGCGCCGGCCGCCTCGGGGAGGAGGCCGGCCTGGGCGTAGTACTGCGCCGCTTCCGCGGGTTTCCCGAGTCGCGTGAGCGCCGCCGCGGCCGCCCGGAAGTCCCCCGCCGCCGCATGCATCTCCGCCGCGCGCTCCTCATCCCCTTGGCGGCTGGCCATCTCGGCGGCCTTGGCGTACGCGCCGACCCGCTGGTAGAGATCCGTGGCCCGCCACCACACCCCCGCCGCCTCGAAGGCCCGGGCCGCCGCCGCCTCCCGCCCTTCCGCGGCAGCGCGCTCCCCCTCCACCAGGGAGAGGTCCCGCTCCCGCCCCAGTGTGCGGCAGAGGGCGGCGGCACGGTCGAAGGCCCGCTGGCGGAGGAAGAGCTGGAATGCGCTCTCCCAGTCGCCCGCCTCAGCGTAACGCTCGGCCGCTTCCAGTTCCAGGCCGTGCCCCCGGAGGAGCGCCCCCGCCTTGGCGGGTCGGCCAGCCTTGGCATAGGCCTCCGCGCAGCGCCGGGCCAGCGGCTGAACGGCCGCGGACTCGGCCCCCTCTTCCCCGGCCGCGCGCAGCCGTCGCAGGGCACGCTCCAGGAGCTCGGCGGCCCGGGCGTAATGACCCAGCTGGAGGCGCAGGTCCCCGGCCCGCTCGCAGGCGTCGCACTTCTCGAAGAGCGTGGCCGCCCGCTCCCGGTCTCCGGCGCGGGCGGCCGCCTCGGCGGCCCGCGTCTCCTGGCCGTCCTTCTGAAACAGGCTCGAGGCGCGGGCGAAATTGCCGAGGCGCACACACAAATCCGCTGCCCGCCCGAACTCGTTCGCCCGCTCGTAGGCCCGTGCCGCCTTGCCCAGCTGGTTCAGCCCCTCCCAGGCTCGGCCGGCCTCCATAAACGCCCGTCCGCGCTCGTAGGCGGCCGCGGCGGCCGCTCCGTCGCCGGCCTCCTCGTAGAGGCGGCCCGCCTCCAGGTGGTCGCCACGGCGCGCGGCGATCCGCGCGGCGCGGCGATCCGGCGCACGGGACGCGAGGCCCGGCGACCCACCGGGGACCCGCCGCCAGGACCTCCCGATCTTCCAGAGGACCAGGAGCAGCACGGCCCCGAGAACGAGCGTGCCGGTGTGGGGAGGGAGGGCGGGGTGCTCAAGGGTGCGCAGGGCGGCCCGGAGATACGCTCGCGCCGCCTCCGCCGCAGAGCCGCCGGCGTCGCCGGCTTGGGCGTAGGCAGTCGCGGGAAAGGCCCACAGGGCGGAGAAGGACCAGAGGAACGCAGGGATCGGGAGACGGCGACGGGGAACGCGAGGGAATCGCGGGGAAGGGAGCGTGACAAACCGGGTCAGCGGAGGGACGGCAACGCCGGACCATCCATAGGGGTAGAGGCGGGGCATCGGTGCCTCGGAGGCCAAGCGCCCGAGCCGGCGCCTGACCGCAATCACTGCACGGACTTGGCCCGCTCCTCCTCTTCTTGCTCCTGACAGGAGATGCACAGCTTGGCGAAGGGGAGCGCTTCCAGCCGGCGCTCGCTGATCATCTCGCCGCAGACCTCGCACAACCCATAGCGCTCGCGGCGAATCTTCTCGAGGGCCTCATCTACCTGCTTCAACATGCGACGTTCCGTATCGCCGATCGACAGGAGGAACTCCTTGGTGTAGGCGCTGCTGGCCTGGTCCGCGATATCCTGGATGGTGTCCCCCGCGCTCTCCATGCTGTTCACGCTGGACCCCCGCACGCCGCCCAAGAGCTCCTTCCGCTTGACCAGCAGACGCTGCTTGAACTTTTCGAGCTTGACCCCTTTGAGCGACATTCTGGATCCCCTCCCGTCTCCAGAGGTTCCACCGCATGGGCCGGCGGACTGACCAACCCGCTGTTTCGTCCCCGGCTACGCGCCAGGCCCTGCGTTCGGCCCCCGGCCAGAGCCGACGACGAGTGGGGGAGCGCGTGTCCGGACCGGCCCCGCCCGCCTCCGCCCCGAACGGGGCCACCGGAAGGATGCGGACCGGCCCGCTACCTGCGTGCGGGAATACAAAGCCTCGCGGAGCAGGGATACGGGTCGCGCTCTCGCGAGGTCCTCTATGGCTCGCCGCTCGACTGGGCCCACCGGATGGCGCCCCGCCCGCGGCGGCAATGCCTCCTACGATCCGCGCCCGGGTCAGCCGACCAGCCCTCGCTTCGGCGCATCGCCCCAGAGCCGCTCCAGATCGTAGAATTGGCGGGTTTGATCGTCAAAAATATGAACGACCACATCCTGGTAGTCAAGCAAAATCCAATGCGCTTCCCCGCTGCCTTCCCGGTGGCGGATGGGAACCTTGGCCTGACGCATCCGCTCCTCCACCCGCTCAGCGATGGCCCGCACCTGACGTAGGGACTCGGCGCTCGCGACCACGAAGTAGTCGCAGAACGCGCACAGCCCCTGGATGTCCAGGACGACCAGGGACGTGGGCTTCACCGTGGAGGCCGCCTCGGCGGCCAGCTCCACCACAGCACTCGATTCGATGGTCCTTCCTCCTTCCTGCAACGACGCGTCCGCCGGGCCGACCTGCACCCCCTCAGCGCTTGCCCCCTGCCCGCGGTCGCGGACGCCGCTGGTACAATCGGTTCTTGGCCATGTACGCCGCCACCGTGTCCGGGACGAGATGGCGGATGCTCCGCCCCTCTTCGACGAGTTGCCGGATCCCCCGCGAGGCGATGTCCAGTGACACCACCTCCACCAGGAGAACCTGCCGGGGGGTCAGCTCCCGCTCGACCTGCTCGGGATCCACCTCACTGACCTTGCAGTACTTGAAGGTGGGCCGTCCCAGCACACGCCGCTGCTCCCGCGTGAGCAATCGCTCCATCTCGTCCAAGCGCCAGCCGGGGCGGGCCGTGACGATCACTCGCGTCAGGCTGAGCAGCTCGCGCGCCTCCCGCCACTCCGACATCTCCAGGAAGGCGTCCACCCCCACGATAAAGTACAGGGTGGTCCCGGGTCCGGCGACCTTCTGGAACTCGCGCACGGTCTCGATGGAATAGGACTTGCCTGACCGTTGCAGCTCCACGGGGGACACGGTGAAGTAGGGCGTGAAAACCGTGGCCAGCGACACCATCTCGTAGCGGTGCAAGGCGGAGGCGATCACCGCCTCCTCCTTGTGCGGCGGCCGGGCCGCCGGCACGAAGATGATCTGGTCCAGGCCGAAGGCCCAGTAGATCTCCTCTGCCGCCCGGAGGTGTCCCAGGTGGATCGGGTCGAATGTCCCGCCCATAATCCCCAGGCGCATCACTCCTCCTTGGCCGCCGCCCCCCCTGGCGGCGGGATCACTTCCGGGAATCACGGACCTGCCCCTCTCCGAGGACGATGAACTTCTGGCAGGTGAGCTCGGTGAGGCCCATCGGCCCCCGCGCGTGGATCTTCTGCGTGCTGATGCCCATCTCTGCCCCCATGCCGAATTCGTACCCGTCGGTGAACCGGGTCGAGGCGTTCACGAAGACCGCCCCCGCGTCCACCTCCCGGAGGAATCGCATGGCCCGCCCGTGGTCGGCGGTGACGATGGCCTCGGCCAGGCCGGATCCGTGCTGGGCGATGTGCGCCACGGCCTCCTCGAAGGAGGCCACCACGCGGATCGACAGGATGAGGTCGAGGTACTCCGTGTCCCAGTCCGCCTCCGTCGCGGGTCGGGCGGCGGGAGCCAGGGCGCAGGTCCGCGGACACCCCCGGACGTCCACGCCGGCGTCGGCGAGCCGGGCCACGAAGCCGGGCAGGAAGGCCGGGGCCACCCGCTCGTGAACCAGCAGGGTCTCCATGGCGTTGCAGACGCCGGGACGCTCCACCTTGGCGTTGAAGGCGACCTCCGCCGCGACCGCGAGATCCGCCGCCTCGTCCACGTAGGTATGGCACAGCCCCTTGTCGTGGGCGATGACCGGGATCTGCGACCCTTCGCGCACGGCCCGGATCAGCGACTCCCCGCCGCGGGGAATGATGAGGTCGATCAGGCCCTGGAGGCCGAGCATCTCCTTGACCACCGCCCGATCCGGCGACGGCACCACGGCCAGGGCGGCCGGCGGAAGGCCGACGCTCCCGACCGCGGCCGAGAGCACGGCGGCGATGGCCCGGTTGGTCGAGAGCGCCTCCCGGCCGCCGCGCAGGATCACGGCGTTCCCCGACTTCAGGCAGAGCGCGGCCGCATCCGCGGTCACGTTCGGCCGTGACTCGTAGATGATCCCGATCACACCCAGTGGCACGCGCATCCGGCCCACCAGGAGTCCGTTGGGACGCCGCCACATCCCGGTGATCTCGCCCGTCGGATCGGGCAGGTCGGCGACCTGGCGCACGCCCCGCGCCATGGCCTCGATCCGCTGCTCGGTGAGGGTCAGTCGATCGACGAACGCCGACGACTCGCCCGCCGCGCGGGCCGCAGCCACATCGGTCGCGTTGGCCGCGAGGATCTCGGCCCGGCTCACCGTGAGGCCGGCGGCCATGGCGTCGAGCGCCGCGTTCTTCGTCCCGCCGCTGGCCCGAGCCAGCACACGGCTCGCCGCCCGGGCCGCCACGGCGATGGCCCGGATGTCACATCCCGTCATCTGTCACACCTCGCTCGGCGTGTCCCGACGCGCGGAGCGCGTCAGGCCCCCGCCCCCGAGCCCTGCGTGCGGTCCCGCGACGCGCGGCCCGCCTCGGGCTCGGCATACAGCGTTTCCAGGATCACGAGATTATCACGATGCACGACTTCGTCATACGCTTTCTGTCCGAGGACCCGTGCGATCTCGTCGGAGTGCAGGCCCTTGATCTGCTCCACCTCGTCGCGGCCGTAGTTCACGAGGCCACGGGCGAACTCCTGCCCCTCGGCGTCCAGGAGGCTGACGACGTCCCCGGCGCGGAACGTCTTGCGAGTCCCCCGGATGCCGGAGGAGAGCAGGCTCTTCCCGCCACTGACCAACGCCCGCTTGGCCCCCGGGTCCACCAGGATCCCGCCGCGGGGGAGGCTGGCAAACGCCAGCCAGCGCTTGCGGCTCTGCATGCGGCTCCTCGAGGGAATGAAAAACGTCCCCACGTCCTCTCCCGCCAGGATGGACGCCAGAATCCTGGGCTCCCGGCCGCAGGCCACCACCGTGGGGATGCCCGCTCCCGCCGCCAGTTGGGCCGCGCGCACCTTGGAGGTCATGCCGCCGATGCTGGCGGCGCTCCCCGTGTCCTCGGCACAGAACGAGCCCACCGCATCCTGCGGCCGGACGATCGGAATCCGGCGGGCCGTGGGAGCCCGGTGCGGATCGGCCGTGAAGACCCCCTCGGTGTCGGTGAGAATGATGAGGAGATCGGCCTCGGCCAACTGAGCCACCAACGCCGAAAGCGTGTCGTTGTCGCCGAACTGGATCTCCTTCACGGCCACGCTGTCGTTCTCGTTGACGACGGGAACCACGCCGAGCCGGAGGAGCGTGAAGAGGGTGTTGCGCGCGTTCAGGTACCGCACCCGGTTGCGCAGGTCCTCCTGGGTGAGCAGGATCTGGGCCACGCGGCGCCCGCAGGGCTGGAAGGCTTCGTCGTAGGCCCGCATCAGATGGCTTTGGCCGACGGCGGCGGCCGCCTGCTTCAGCGGGAGATCCTTGGGCCGCTCGGTGAGGCCGAGCGCCTCCATGCCCGCCAGGATGGCACCGGACGAGACCAGGATCACCTCGACCCCCCGCCCCTGGAGGTCCGCCAGGGCGGAGGCCAGCGCCGCCAGGGTGGGGCGGTGCAGGCCGGCCTCTCCGTGGGACAGCACCCCCGAGCCCACCTTGACCACGAGGCGCCGGAGGTGCCCCAGCCACGGTTGCCGGCTAGCGGCGAGCGGGGTCTTGCGCGTCGTCATGATCGGCCTCCTGCACGCGACGCAGCTCCGCGACCAGGGCGGTGAGCAGGGCGGGGATGCCCTCGCCCGTGAGCGCGGAGATGGGTGTCCACGATATCGAGCGGGATCGGCACCAGGCGGCGAGCCGGGCGAGGCCGGCGTCGTGGGGCAGATCGATCTTGTTGCCTGCAGCGATGCGGGGGCGACTGAGGAGGACCGGATTGTAGGCAGCCAGCTCGCGTTCCACCGTCTCCAGCGCAGCCGCCGGATCCTCCGCCCCCTCCGACACGTCCACCACCTGCACCAGGACACGGGTTCGCTCGATGTGCCGCAGGAACCGGATGCCGAGCCCCGCCCCGCCCGCCGCCCCCTCGATCAGGCCGGGGATGTCGGCCACCACGAACCCCCCGTAGGGGGAGACCTCGACCACCCCGAGGTTGGGTGTGAGCGTCGTGAACGGATAGGCGGCAATCTTGGGTCGGGCGGCCGAGAAGGCCGTCAGCAGGGACGACTTCCCCGCATTGGGAAGTCCAACCAGTCCGACGTCGGCGATAAGCTTGAGTTCCAGCAGGAGGGTCCGGGTCTCGCCCGGGGTGCCGGGCTGGGCGAAGCGGGGCGCCTGTCGGGTCGCCGTGGCGAAGCGCGCGTTGCCGCGCCCACCGCGCCCGCCCTTGGTGACGCAGACGCGCTCCCCTTCGGCGGTCAGATCGGCCAGGACCTCCCCGGTCTCGGCGTCGGTGACGAGCGTGCCCGGGGGGACGTGGATCGTGAGGTCGCGCCCGCTCGCCCCGTGCTGGTCCTTCCCACGGCCGTGCCCGCCGCGCTCCGCGCGGTATAGCTGCTGGAATTTCTGATCGATGAGCGTGCGGAAGGAGCGGCTGGCCTCGATGAAGATGCTACCGCCGTCGCCGCCGTCGCCGCCGTTGGGTCCCCCGCGGGGAACGTTCTTCTCGCGCCGGAAGCTGACACACCCCCGCCCCCCATCTCCGGCCTGGACGACGATGCGCGCGGTATCAATGAATGTCGACAAAGGACTGTGACGCGATTCGGGCGCCGGCGGCCGCGGGGACACGCGCGGCGCGGCGCAGGCCGTGGTGGATGCCCGGCACGGTTCGCTAGGCCACGGGGGTAATGGAAACGAAGCGATCGCCGCGTCGCTGCTCCACGTTGACGACGCCGCCCACCTTGGCAAACAGCGTGTCGTCCCCTCCGATGCCGACGTTCTTCCCGGGCTTGAACCGCGTGCCGCGCTGGCGGACGAGGATACTCCCCCCCGTCACCGTCTGGCCGGAGAAGGTCTTCATCCCCAGGCGGCGACCGGCGCTGTCCCGGCCGTTCCGCGAGCTGCCCACACCCTTCTTGTGCGCCATCGAACCCTCCAGAAACGCGCCGCGCCCGGTCGGCAGGCAGCGCGGTGTTAGGCGACGATCTCGGCGATCCTGACCCTGGTCAACTCCTGCCGATGTCCGGTCTTGCGGCGGTACTTCTTGCGCTTCTTGAACTTGAAGACGTCGATCTTCTCCCCCCGGAATTGGGCCAGAATCTCGGAGACCACCCGCGCGCCCGCCACGGTGGGATGCCCCACCTCCACGCGCTCCCCGTCGGCCACCAGGAGGACCCGCTCGAACTGCACCTGGCTGCCCGCTTCGCCGGGGAGGCGTTCCAGAGCCACGATCATCCCCGGCTCCACACGGTACTGCTTCCCGCCCGATTCGATGATGGCGTACACCGCGCCCATCCTTTCCCGGCGCGCCCCGAGGCAGAAGCCGGGCCCGCCGCCATTCGTCTCACAAAAAAAAATGACCCCGCCTCTATCTCAAGGGAAGCGGGGGCATTTGTATAGCATGGGGTCCGGGGAGTGTCAAGAAATTCCACCCGGTCCGCCCCCGTCGGCCCGTCACCGATTCGGCCCGCCCTACCCCTCCAGCAGCGAATACTTGCCGGGGGGATAGGTCTCCTCCACCAAGAGGTCGATCTCCCCGCCGAGATTCCGGTGCAGGGTCTCGAGCACCTCGGCTTCCTCCGCCTTGATCCACTCCACCAAATCCGGCGCGGCCCGGACCTTGATCCGGGGCAGGCCCTTCCGCGCCATCCGCCACTCCACCTCCCGCATGGCTTGGTGGGCGATGGAGGCGGTGGACCGCACCCAGCCCAACCCGCCGCAGGCGGCGCAGGTCTGGCTCAGGGACTGATTCAACCCCTGGCGCACCCGCTTCCGCGTCATCTCGACCAGACCCAGCTCCGACAGGAGCGAGACGTTGGTGGGGGACCGATCGACCTTCAGGGCCTCCTTGAGCTCCGCCATCACCTTGTCCCGGTTCTCCTGCCGGGCCATGTCGATGAAGTCGATGATGATGATCCCCCCCAGGTCGCGCAGGCGCACCTGGCGGGCGATCTCGGCGGCCGCTTCCCGATTGGTCTTGAGGATGGTCTCTTCGAAATCGTGCTTGCCGACGTACTTGCCCGTGTTGACGTCCACCGAGACCAGGGCCTCGGTCTGCTCGATGACGAGGTAGCCGCCGGACTTGAGCCAGACCTTGCTCCGCAGGGCCTTCTCCACCTCGCGCTCGATCCCGAAGCTCTTGAAGATGGGTTCGTCCTCGGTGTACAGGAAGAGGAGCTGGCGCAGCTCCGGGAAGAGCGACTCCGTGTATTCCATGCAGCGCTCGTATTCGACCGCGGAATCCACCACCAGCCGCGCCACGTCCTTGGTAATGAGGTCGCGGAAGATCCGGAACACGAGATCCAGGTCCTTCTGGACCTGGGCCGGGGCCTTCAGCGTCTCGGCCTTGGCGCGGATGCCGCGCCAGGTGGACCGGAGGAACTCGAAGTCGGCCTGGATCTCGGCCTTGGAGCGCCCGACGCCCGCCGTCCGGACGATCACCCCCTCGCGCGGGGTGTTGATCTCCTCGATGATCTGCTTCAGGCGGGAGCGCTCCCCCTCCTGCTCGATCTTCCGCGAGACCCCGACATGGGACTCGGTCGGCATATAGACCAGGTAGCGCCCCGGTAACGTGACATGCGAGGTGATGCGGGCCCCCTTGGTCCCCAGGGGCTCGCGCGCCACCTGCACCAGCACCTCCTGGCCTTCCTGGATCAGCTCCTCGATGGAGGCGTGGGCGGCGCGCTTGGGCCGCTTCGGCTGGCGGTCCTCGTGGGCGGCCGGCGGCGCCGCGGGGAGCCCCTCCTCCTCGCCCTCCTCGTCGGCGGCCAGGAGATCCTCGTAGCTCTCCATGTCTTCGTAGATGTCGCGGACGTAGAGGAAGGCGTCACGGGCCAGGCCGATGTCCACGAAGGCGGCCTGCATCCCGGGGAGGATCTTCAGGACCCGCCCCTTGTAGATGTTTCCCGCCAGGTTCTGGGTGTGGGGGTCGTCGATGAGAAGCTCGACCAGGGTGCCGTCTTCGATGACGGCGACCCGGGTCTCGACCAAAGACGAGTTGACGACGATTTCGCGCTTCATGCGGTAGACCTCAACTTCCCCTCCGCCAGTCCGGATCCGCCTGCGGCGGACGGGCTCCTTCGGAGCGGCGGAGGCAGGGGAGTCGGAAGGCCTACCCCTGGCCCTCGAGGGCGAGGGCCGTACGCGTGATCCGCAGGGACGAGACCATGCGATCCAGTTCACCGGGGGGAACCCGCTGCCCCAGGAAGCGCCGCATGACCGCCGAGGGCTTGACACTGCCCCCGAGCCCGGCCTTGAGGCGCATCTCCCACGCGGGGGCACCACTCTCGCCCGTCGCGGAGAACTCCAGGAGAAACGGCTTGGCGTCGAGGGTCACCGGCTGCCCCTTCTTGGTGACCTCGACGGGGATGGGCTCCTGCGCGAGGAAGGCCGCGCAGGCCCCGGTGGTGCCGAGCTCGGCCAGGACGGAGGCGTCCCAGCCGTTCGGCTGCAACCGAATCTGATACACCGCACCTCGTATCCCGGCGGAAAGCGACGGCCCGTGCAGGGGGGCTTCCCAGGCCCGGAGAATCTTGAGCTCGGGCGGCAGCTCCGCGTTCCAGCGCGCCACGAGATCCGTCGGCGTCATCCACCCCGTGAGCTCCACCTCCCCTAGCTCTCGAAGCCCCACCACGCCCACGGCCAGCGCCTGGGCCAGGGCCAACTTGGCCTGAGGATTGAAGCCCTGCGTGTACGCCAACGGCACTCCCGCGCGTCGCAGCGACCGCATGAGCGCCCGCATCAGTTCCAGGTGGGAAAGGAACCGCAGATCTCCCACCTTCTGGAATTCGAATTGGATTCGTTGGATCGGCTGGGTCGGCCCGACGCCCGGCGCGTCCGTGGAAGGGCGAGCCTCCGGCGACGGGGCGACCTCCACCGGAGGAGGGCCCACTCCCATGCCGACCGCCTCGGCCCACCCGCGCCAGTCCGGCGTGCAGATCTGGCCGCAGTTGTGGCAAGGGCCCACGTGGCAGTCGGACGTGACCTGGCCCAGGAGCGCCCGGCGGTACTCCCGCGCGAGGAAGGTCTTCGAGACGCCGGCGTCGATGTGATCCCAGGGCAGGGGATCGTCCAGCGCCCGCGGCCGATTGACCACGCTGCCGGAGTCAATCTCGCAGGCCGCGAACGCCTCCCGCCAGACCTCGAACCGGAGCGCCTCGCTCCAGCCGTCGAAGCGGCAGCCGCGCCGATGGGCCTGGGCGATGACGGCACCCATCTCCCGCCCCCCCAACGCGAAGGCCGCCTCCAGGAAGGAGGACTCCACCTGGTGCCACTTGAAATCGATTCGGGATTCGCGCAGGCGGCTCTTCAGGTAGGCCTGCTTCTCCCGGAGGACCTCCATGGGTTCCTGCGCACACCACTGGAACGGGGTGTGCGGCTTGGGGACGAAGCTGCTCGCGCTGACCGTCAGGCCGAACCCCCGGGGGCGCTGCCGCCGGGCCGCGCGCGCGGCCGCGCGCGCGAGAAGGACCAACTCGTCCAGGTCGGCCTGCGTCTCGGTGGGGAGCCCGATCATGAAGTAGAACTTCAGGGACTCCCAGCCGGCGGCGGCCACGTGCGCGGCGGCCCGGAGAATCTGCTCTTCATCGAAGCCCGTCTTGTTGATCACCGCCCGCAGTCGGGCAGATCCCGCCTCGGGTGCGATGGTGAAGCCGGTCTTGCGGACCTGGCGGATCTCCTCGGCCAGCTCGGGATGCCGATTCAGCGCCTCCACGCGCAGCGACGGAAGGCTGAGGGAGGTCCGCGCGGGTAGAAGCTGCGCCATCAGGGGCGAGACCACCTCGCGGAGGCAGGTGAGGTCCGCGATCGACAGGGAGGAAAGCGACACCTCCTCGTATCCGGTCCCGCGCACCGCCCCCGCCACCTGCGCGTGGATGGCCGGGGCCGCCTGCTCGCGCACGGGACGGTAGAGGTAGCCCGCCTGGCAAAACCGGCACCCCTGCGCGCAGCCCCGCATGACCTCGATGCTGGCTCGGTCGTGGACGATTTCCATGTAGGGCACCGGAAACCGGCCGCAGTCCACCCCGTCGAGTCGCAGGGCGGTGCGCTTCCGGACGACCTCACCCGGGGCGTGGAGCGCCGGCACGTACATCCCGACGATCTCCTTCACCGCCCGGAGGAGCTCCGTACGATCGCCCCCGCCCCGTTTCCAGTCCCGCACGACGGCACACAGCTCGAGGGCCGCCTCTTCCCCGTCGCCGATGAGGAAGGCGTCGATGAAATCGGCCATCGGCTCGGGGGCGAACGCCACCGGCCCCCCCGCCACGACCAGCGGGTGCCGGGCGGTCCGCTCGGCGGACCGCATCGGGATCCCCCCCAGCTCCAGCATCGCGAGGATGGTCGTGAAGGAGAGCTCGTACTGCAGCGTGAAACCCACGATATCGAAAGCGGCCAGAGGCAGGCCACTCTCATGGCTGCAGAGCGGGATCCGTCGCTCCCGCAGGAGGCCCTCGGCGTCCGACCACGGCGCATAGGCCCGCTCCGCCATGACATCCGGCTGGCGGTTGAGGAGTTGGTAAAGGATCTTGAGACCGAGGTGAGACATCCCGATCTCATAGGTATCCGGGAAGGCAAGGACCAGCCGCACCTCGGCCTCGGCCGCGTCCTTGCGGACAGAGTTCCACTCCCCCGCAATGTAGCGGGACGGCTTGGCGATAAAAGGCAGGATCTCGTCGGCGATCCGAGACGTGTATGAGACCGCAGCGGTCATGCACCGCTCCTTTGTCCGGGAATCATAGTCGACGGAGGGAGGAAATGCAATCCGGAAGGGCGGTCCTTCCGGCTCCGACGCGGGAAAAGGCGATCGGTCCCGGGTCTCGGAATGTGGGAGGGAAATTGCGGCGGACGCTAAACGGCTAAAACGGAAGGCTGGGAGGCCGGGGAGAGGGCTGACCTCTCCCCGGCCCCTCACCGCGGAGAGGCATCAGGAAATGGGCACAACCGCCCTCTGGTGCTCTGCCTTGGCCAAGTCGGCGAAGTTCGTCTTGGCGAGGACCTCCATCATCTTTTCCTGCGCCTCCACCCAGACCGCATGCATCGGGCAAAGCGTATCCCGACTGCACTCCCCGGGTACGGCGAGGCAGACGTTCAAGTGGATCGGCCCTTCGACCGCCTCGATGACGTCCCGCACCGTCACCTCCGAGGCCACCCGCGCGAGGGAAAACCCGCCCTTGGCCCCCCGATGCGACTTGACCACACCGGCCTTCGCGAGCGCCTGGAAAATCTTGGCCAGAAACCGTGGGGGCACGTCCTGTGCCTTGGCAATCGCGGAGAGCATGCTGACCTTGCCTTCTTCCTGCTGGGCCAGGTACAGTACCCCGCGGATCCCGTACTCCCCGCCACGCGTCAATTTCATTCCAGAACCTCCTGAACCCCAATCCCAGAAACACCGCCACGAAATTCGATCAACCCGGATTTTTCACGCCAAGATCGCCTGTCTGCGTGCGAGGATGCACAGGCAGGCCAAGCGCGCAAAGACAGGCAGGGGTGTAGTGTTGTGGCGCCCGAGACGGATCAAAAGTTTCCCCCTGGCAACGGCGGGCCCTACGGAACCCCCCCAGCACTTCTTGGCGTGCTTTGCGTGAGAACTGCAACAGTTGGGATCAATCGTATCGCGCTATTGCTGGAAAAGCAAATCGTATACCAAGAGTGCTGTTTCCTTTCCAGCCTGGCCTGAATCGAGTTTCGCATGGCCCAACTACAGGCCGAATCAGGCCTCTTCCATGCAATCGAAGAATCATCGCCTCCCGGTCCGCGCCGGATCGAGGTGGGAAATACGGGACATTTTGGATCGCCGGAGGATCAGGATTGTAGTAAATCGCTCAAATCATATCTAGATTGGCTCCGGGCACTTCAGAAACGTGGCCAAGCGAATGGAGTGACACTGAAAGAGACTGGAGAGGGCTCGTCGTCGAGTGAGCCGAGACACCTGGCGCGCTACCTTCGGCCCGCGCCGCGACCGTCGGGAGGATCTCGAGAAAGACAGGCTAACGATGGACGCGTGGATCGATCAGCGTAGCCGGGAAAAGACGTCGACCCAGACGCGCACGGCCACCAGCGCCGTGATCCCGGTGAGGAGTCCCCGCAAGGCACGGATCCCGCAGCGACGGCTCGCCCACTCCCCGCACTGGGCTCCGGGAACCGCCCCGAGGACCAGGGCCGCCGACAGCAGGAGCGGAACCTGCCCCGTGACGAGCTTCCCCAGGAGGCCGGCCACGGCGGTCCAGAGGGTGATTGCCAGGGAGCTTCCGATCGTGATCCGTGTGGGGACACGCACCACCGTGATGAGCAGCGGCACCAGGAGGAATGCGCCGCCCGCCCCCACCAGCCCGGCCATCGTCCCCACACCCAATCCGACCAGGAGGGCGCGGGATCGCGAGAAGGACGGCGCGGGGGCTTCTGCGGGAAGCGACGGCCCAACCTCGGATGGCGCCAGAAACATCAAGACGGCCCCCAGCGTCGCCATGACGGCGAACGTGAGGAGGAGTGCGGAGGCCGGGAGCCAGCGAGAGGCGACACCTCCGGCCAAGGACCCGACGGCCGCCGCGGCGCCGGCCGTCACCGCCAATTCCCGATGCACCTTTCCCTGCCGGCCGTGGGCGATGGCGCCGGACAGCGCGGCGAAGAGAACCTGGACCATGCTGACGGCCGCGACCACCTTGACGTCCAGGGGCGGAAAGCCCAGCCAGGCGGGAACGTAGAGGAGCAGGGGGATCATGAGGATGGCCCCCCCGACGCCGAGCAGGCCGGCGATGAATGCGCCCACGAAGCCCAACGTTAGAAGTGTCAGGAGGAAGGGAAGGTGCACGGGAGATCTCTCCGGTCCAGATCGCGCGATGTTCCCTGGGCCGCGTTAGCTCATACCCCGGGTTGGGCTCGCCAGTCAAGGACGGAGTGATTGGCCGGTGCACCGCGCAACGTCCTTCCTCTTGCTTGACACCCGCACCCCATACGTGCGATGCTTTCTGTTACCTTGGTATCTTGCAGCCTGCGGCGGGAGCACACCGGGCCATACCTACTTGCCCCCATCGAATGAAGGAGATCTTGCGGTCGAGGATCAGGAGCGCAGGTCAACCACTCATCCCGATCAGCCCTGATCAATTCCTACAACTCAGGAGGTGGAGCATGAAGAAGGCATTGGCGGTTCTGGTGGTGTGTGCGGCGGTGATCGCGTTCGTCACGGCAGCGTCGGCGGGCGAGGTCAAGCTGATTCTGGCAACCGGCGGTACGGCCGGCACCTACTATCCATTTGGCGGTGCCATGGCCAAGATCTGGGGCTCCAAGATCCCCGGCATGAACGTGACGGCGCAGGCCACCGGCGCGTCCATCGAGAACATCCGGCTCATGAACAAGGACGAGGTCGAGCTGGCGCTGGTCCAGAGCGACAACATCGACTGGGCCTTCTACGGCAAGGAAGTCTTCAAGGAGAAGATCACCAAGATGGCGGCCATCGCCGTCCTGTACCCCGAGGTCGTCCACATCGTGGTGCGGGGGGATAGCCCGGCGAAGACCTTTGGCGATCTCAAAGGGATGAAGGTCGGCGTGGGGGCTCCCGGCAGCGGGACGGAGGCCAACTTCCGGCAACTCATGGAAGTCTATGAGATGAAGAAGGACGACGTGAAGGGGCAGTATCTCTCCTACGCCGAAAGCGCCGAGCAGTTCAAGGATAAGCACATCGACTCGTTCTTCCTCACCACGGGCGTCCCCAACTCGGCCATCATGGACGTGGCGAACGTTCGGCCCATTAAGCTCGTGTCGATCGAAGACGCCATGGTGGCGAAGATCACCCAGAAGTACCCCTTCCTGGCTCCGGCCAAGATCCCTGCCAACACTTACAAGGGCCAGCCCGAAGAGGTGAAGACCATCGCGGTGATGGCGGTGCTCATCGCCCATCCGAAGCTGAGCGAGAGCGTGGTGTACAACCTCACCAAGACGATGATCGACAACCAGTCTGAACTGGCGTCCGCCCATGCGAAGGGGAAGGAGCTGAGCCTTCAGACGGCTACCAAGGGCGTCTCCATCCCGTTCCATCCCGGAGCCGTGAAGTACTACAAGGAAAAGGGCGTGATGAAGTAGGCCCCCAGTCCCCAGGGCCGGGCAGGATGATCCTGCCCGGCCCTGTTGCGTATGAGCGATGCGCTATTGGATCGGGATCGGCGGTATCCTCGCGGCAGCGCTGGCTGCCGTTTTTCTCTATCCACAGCGCCTCGTCCTCGAGATCGTGAACGCCAACACCGGGCAAGTGGTGCTGTGCGCCGACATGGCGGACGGTGAGGAGTTCGTCCTCTCCTTCGTCCATTCGGTGAACAAGCGGCCCGTCTACGATACCCTGCGGGCGGCAAGAGATCATCTGGTGATCGTCAAGTCCCGCTTCGATTCCTTTGGTGCCGGCATGCCTGAGACATCCACCGAGCAGGGAACATTCCGCGTCGCAGAGGATGGCTGGTTGGAGTGGACGATTAACCGTCCCCTCCCAGAGGTGATTGTCCGCGTCGGACGGGTGGCTAACCACACGCTGCGCCTGAAAGGTCGAGAAACCCATTTGGCGGACCTGGCTGAACCGGGGACGCCCCTTGCCATGCGAGTTCAGAACCGGTCGATCTACGCATTGTGGAAAGGCAGGTGTGCCCGGTGAGTGACAAGGAGCAGCCTAAAGACCAGCCTGAAGTCATGCGCATGTCCGACATCAAGTCGGACGTCACTGAAGAGGAGTTGACTCAACTCCTGGCGAAGGTCGACAAGGAATCCACCTTCCGCAAACTGACCGGCTACCAGTACCGGATTGTCTACTGGATTGCGGTCGCCTGGTCGTGTTTCCAGCTTTACACAGCCATGTTCGGCATGTATGCGGCGCAGTTGCAGCGGTCTATTCACCTGTCATTTGCGTTTGCGCTGGTCTTCCTGCTGTATCCACTCCGCAGCAAGACCGCCACCAACAAGCTCCGGTGGTATGATTATCTTTTCGCCGCCTTCACCGTCTACATCGGGTTGTACCTGGTCTTCAACTATACCCGTCTCATGGAAACCGCCGGGGATTACACCAAGTTCGACATGGTCATCGGCATCTTCGGGACGCTCCTCACGCTGGAGGCGGCACGGCGCGTCGTCGGCCTTCCTATGGTGGTGGTCGCCAGCAGCTTCCTCGCCTATGCCTACTTCGGCTCCTATCTCCCGGGCTTCCTCTCGCACCGCGGCTACTCGATCGAGCGGATCGTTTCCCACATGTACTTCACCACCGAGGGAATCCTCGGCATCCCCCTGGGCGTCTCCTCCACCTTCATCTTCCTGTTCGTCCTGTTCGGCGCGTTCCTCGAGAAGACCGGCATCGGCAAGCTCTTCATTGACATCGCCGACGCCATCGCCGGCTGGGCATCCGGGGGGCCGGCCAAGGTGGCGGTCATCACGTCCGCCTTTGAGGGGACGATCTCGGGAAGCTCGGTGGCCAACACCGTGGGGTCGGGGAGTTTTACCATCCCCATGATGAAGAAACTCGGCTACCGCCCCGAATTCGCGGGCGCTGTTGAGGCGGCGGCTTCGACCGGCGGGCAGATCATGCCCCCGGTCATGGGGGCGGCGGCGTTTCTTATGGCCGAGTTCATCGGCATACCCTACATCGAGATCGCCAAGGCTGCGGCCATCCCCGCCTGTCTGTATTTCCTCGGCATCTTCATCGAGGTGCACTTCGAGGCCAAGCGCTGCGGCCTCAAGGGCAAGACGTGGGACCAAATCCCTCGTTTCATGACCGTGTTGAAGGAACGGGGCCACCTCTTTGTCCCTCTCATCGCCATCATCTACGTCCTGATGGAAGGATTCACGCCCAGCCTGGCGGCGTTGGTCGGCCTCGGCCTGTCGGTCGTGGCCGGCATGTTGAAGAAGGCCACCCGGATGAGTATCCCGCAGATCTTCAACGCGCTGGAGACCGGGGCTCGGGGCGCCCTGGGTGTGGCCATCGCTTGCGCCACCGCCGGGATCATCGTGGGCGTCGTGACGCTCACCGGGCTCGGCCTGAAGATGGCCAACGGCCTCATCGATCTGGCCGGCGGCAATCTCCTTCTCACGATGTTCTTCACGATGATCACGTCCCTCATCCTGGGGATGGGGGTGCCGACCACGGCCAACTACGTCATCACCGCGACCATGGCCGCGCCGGCGCTCGTCCTGCTCGCGGTCCCGAAACTGGCCGCGCACCTTTTTGTCTTCTACTTCGGCATCATCGCCGACATCACGCCGCCGGTCGCCCTGGCCGCCTACGCGGGGGCGGGCATCGCCAGGGCCAATCCATTCTGGACGGGCGTCATCGCCTCGAAGCTGGCCGTCGGGGCGTTCATCGTACCGTATATTTTCGTGTACAACCCGGCCATGGTGCTGATCGGGACGACGCCGTTCCTCTTGACCCAGAACCTGGTGACGGCCTGCGGTGGCATGTTCGGAGTTGGCGCAGCCATGATCGGCTTCTGCGTGGCTCCAATGAACTGGTTTGAGCGCATCTGGTTCGGCGTCGCCGGTCTGCTGCTGATCGACCCCGGAACCGTCACGGACATCATCGGCATCCTCATGCTGGCCTCGGGGATGGTCATCCAGTATCGGAAGAAGAAGGTCTGGGTGGCGGCGGGGTCGCCTGCGGGCAAGGCGTAGTCGGCCATCGCGGTGGCCCCGAGCCGGCAGTGGCTCGGGACCTCCGGCTGCCCGCCTTGGGAGGATGTGCCATGGGGAGCGCGACGATCATCGGCGTTCTGGGCGGGATGGGACCGGCGGCCACCGCCGACTTCTACCAGAAGCTCATCCAGGCCACCCCGGCCAAGGCCGACCAGGAGCACTTCAAGGTCCTGATCTTCAGCAACCCGCACATCCCCGACCGCACGGCGGCGATCCGCGGGGAGGGACCGGATCCCACCCCCGCCCTGATCGAGGGTGCCGAGCTCTTGGTGCGGGCGGGGGTCGCGTTCATCGCCATCCCCTGTGTCACCGCCCACTTCTTCTACGAGGGACTCCAGGCGGCGACCTCCGTCCCCATCCTGCACATCGTGGGCGAGGCGGCCGCGGCCGTGCGGCGAGATCACCCGGCCCTGCGGCGACTCGGCCTGCTCGCCACCACGGGGACCGTGCAGACCCGACTCTTCGAGCGGTACTTCGAGCCGCACGGCCTCACGATCCTGACTCCCGATCCGGCGGTGCAGGCGGCGAACGTGATGGAGGCCATTTACGCCGTCAAGCACGGCGAGCCGCTCGACCGGCCGCGCCGGCTGATCCGCGAAGCGGCGACACACCTGGAGGCGCGAGGCGCCGAGGCCGTGATCGCCGGCTGCACCGAGGTGCCCCTCATCCTCCAGGACGGCGATCTCCCCATCCCGGTGATCGACCCCACCCAGCTCCTGGCCCAGGCCGCCGTCCGGAAGGCTCTTGCGGCGGAACCACGCCTGGGGGCGAGCCAGCGCTGCTACAAGGATCGAGAATAGCGCGCTTAAACAGTAGGCACGCCCCCCGGATCGTGCCCCGCCAAGTGGCATGGCCCGGCGCACCGTTCCGGTCCGCCAGAAGGCATCCCCTCCGAAGATTCTGCCGTATTCTCGAACAGTTCCCCGCCGCTGCGCCGAAGATCGACAGCGGGGACACGGCCTGGATGCTCACCTCGCCGCCCTGGTGCTGATGATGACCGCCCCGGGATTGGCCCTCTTCTACGGGGGGATGGTGCGGCGGCACAACGTCCTCGCCACCATCATGCAGAGCTTCATCATCATGGCCCTCATCAGCATTCAGTGGGTCCTCTGGGGCTACAGCGTGGCGTTCGGCCCGGACCTCGCGGGGCTCATCGGGAGGCTGGACTGGATCGGCCTTCGCATCCATAAAGAGGACGAGGTGCTGGGCCTCGACCTCAGCCAGCACAACGAGAGCGCCTACGCCTTCGGATTCGTCAGTACGACCGGGCACGGGGGCGGCGCGGGACACGTCGGACACCACTGATCACGATGCCCGGCCTTGCCGAATCCCCTTCCTCCAGCATCGCGTCCCCGCCTCCCCTCCCGCCCTGCTTGCAGGCGATGGCAGCTCGCACATCCCATTGACTTCCGCCTCCCCTTGGGCTACACGTAACCCCACCACGCATATTGCATCGCTGCCCACGGAAACGGGAGGGAGGAGCATGGAGGCGGATCGGATGGGAGGGCTCAGCGAGGCAGAGCGCACGCGCTACGCGCGGCAGCTCATGATTCCCGGATGGGGGGAGGCCACACAGGAGCGCCTGCGTGGTTCGACGGTCTTCATCGCCGGGGCGGGCGGGCTCGGCAGCCCGGTGGCCTTCAACCTGGCGGTCGTCGGCATCGGTCGCCTCCGCATCTGCGACTTCGACACGCCGGATCTGTCGAACCTAAACCGACAGTTCCTGCACGACGAGTCCCGCCTCGGCACGAACAAGGCCGAATCGGCTAAGCTGACCCTCACCCGCCTGAACCCGCACATCCGGATCGAGGCCGTTCCCGAGCGGATCGACGAGGGAAACGTCGACCAACTGGTGGGAGATGCCCACCTCATTATGGACTGCATGGACAACTACCCCACGCGGTTCCTCCTGAACGCCGCGGCGCGCCGCAAGGGCATCCCATTGGTGCACGGGAGCATCTGGGGATTCGAGGGGCGGGTGACCTTCATCCACAGCCCCGAGACCCCCTGCCTGGCCTGCATCTTCCCGGCCTCGCCCCCGAAAGAAGTCTTCCCGGTGCTCGGGGCAACTCCGGGCATCACGGGAACCATCCAGGCCATGGAGGCGATCAAGTATCTGGCGGGCGTGGGGAGCCTCCTCAAGGGGCGGCTCCTCTGCTGTGATTACCTGGAGATGCGGTTCTTCGAGGTGAAGGTGAAGAAGGACCCATGCTGTCCGGCCTGTGGCAGCGGCATCTCCCCTGGGGCGTGAGGACGCCCGCCGATCTTTCACCCAAGGAGCGCACGGTGCCCGCACCCGCTACTCGGATCCTTCGGATCGCCGTGGACCTCATCATCGAACTGGACGACGACCGGCTGGTCCTGATCCGCCGTCGGAACCCTCCGCACGGCTGGGCCCTCCCCGGGGGCTTTCTCGAGTACGGGGAGAGCCTGGAACACGCGGCCGTGCGGGAGGCCAAGGAAGAGACCGGACTCGACATCACGCTGGTCCGCCAATTCCACACCTACTCGGATCCGGCGCGGGATCCCCGCGGCCACACGGTGGCGACCGTGTTCATCGCCCGGGCGCAGGGGACGCCATGCGCCGGGGATGACGCCGGGGCGGTGCGCGTCGTGCCGCTCGCCAACCTGCCCAGGCCTCTCGCCTTCGACCACGACCAGATCCTGGCCGGCCTGACCTGCGCGGCCGGGGCGGCCGGGGTGCGTCGGGAAGGCGCCAGCCCGCCTTGACCCGAGCCGGTAGGCCCTCTATAGTCGCCGGGGCGGCCGGGGCGGCCCGGACGCCGATTCCGTTGCCCGTCGTTCAGAGGAAGATGCCAAAGGCCATGCCCGATCTCGTCCGCACCCTGGCTCGGCTGCTCGGCCGGAGATCGGCTCCCCGGCCCCGGGACGCGACCTACGCGCCCGACACACCCGTCACGCACCGCTTTGCGGCCCTGCTCGCGGCCGAATCCGCCCGCCCGTCCCTCAACGGGGCGGAGGCGGTTCGCCAAGCCCTCCTCCCCGAGGTCAAGCGATTCATCGCCGAGGAGCGCGCGCGGGTCGAGGAGCTGCACCGCGGCGGCGTCAGCGGGCTCGAGGTCGTCGCCCTGCACGCGGATCTCGTGGACGCCGTGATCGTCGAGCTCGTCCGGCTCGCGGACGACACCTTCCTGCGCGAGGCGCGAGGACGCACGGAGGGATGCACGGTGGTGGCCCTGGGTGGCTATGGGCGGCGAGAGCTGAACCCTGGGTCCGACGTGGACGTGATGTTCCTCTACCCGCGACACGCGGACGAGTACACGCGCGGGCTCCTCACCCACGTCCTCTACTTCCTCTGGGATCTGGGGTTCAGCGTCGGGCACAGCTGCCGATCCCTGAGCGATGCGGCCCAGATGATGGAGGCGGACCTCACGGAGCAGACCTCCATGCTGGAGGCCCGCTTCCTGGCGGGCAGTCCCGCCGTTTTCGCCGAATTCCAAGAGCGGATGTGGCGCACCCTCCAGGGACGACGGGCCCACCAGTACATGCGGGCCAAGCTCGAGGAGCAGGCCCGGCGCCACGCGCGATTCGGCGCCTCCGTGTATCTGCAAGAGCCGAACGTCAAAGAGGGCCCGGGGGGGCTGCGGGACTTCCACGTGGCCCTGTGGATCGCCCGCGCCCGGCATCGCGTCGCGGACCTGGCCGCCCTGCCGGCCCTGGGGCTTCTCACCCCTGTCGAGCTGGCCCAGTGCCTGCAATCCCTGGACTTCCTGCATCGCGTCAGGAGCGAGCTGCACTACCTCCAGGGCGGAAAGCACGATGTCCTCCATCTGGCCGTCCAGATGCCCGTGGCCGCCAGCCTGGGCTTCCAGGACGGCGCCACCTTCGCGGTGGAGCAGTTCATGCGGCAGTACTATCTCCGGGCCGGGGGACTGCACCAGCTCTCCAGGCGCCTCACGGAACGCTGCGCGGAGCGGCCCGGGTCCCACGTGGAGGCCATGATGAAGAGATTGCGGGCTCGGGACATCGGGGACGGCTTCACCGAGCTGAACCGGGAGATCCACCTCCTCCCCCAGCGCGACTGCTTCCAGGAAGACCCCGTCCGGCTGCTGAAGATCTTCTGGTACCGGCAGGAGATGGGCTACGAGCTGAGCCTGGAGGCCCAGGAGGCCATCCGCGGCCACCTCGGGCTGATCGACGAGGCCTTCCGGCGCGGGAATCGTGCCCTGGGGTTCTTCCTGGCCATCCTCCGCGCGCCGCGGGGCGTGGCCGAGACAATGCGCCAGATGCACCAGCTCGGGGTGCTCACCGCCTACATCCCGGAGTTTGCCCGGATCGCCTGCCTGGTCCAGTTCGACTACTACCACCGGTACACGGCGGACGAACACACCTTCGTCCTCCTCGACCATCTGGAGGCCCTCCGCCAGACCGAGGATCCACGGCTCCAGGAATTCCGCCGCATCGCCGGCGAGCTCCGGAAATCCGAGATCCTGAAGCTGGCCATCCTCCTGCACGACGTCGGCAAAGGGGAGGGCCACGGCCACGCGGATCGCGGGGTGACGCTCGCGGAGGCTGCGCTGAATCGTATGGGCTTCCCCGCCGGGGACATCACCGCCGTGCGCTTCCTCGTGGCCCAGCACCTCAGCATGGCCCACATCGCCGAGCGACGGGACCTGGACGACGAGCGCATGATCATCGAATTTGCCCGCCAGGTCGGCAGCGAAGAGCTACTGAAGATGCTCTACCTTCTCACCTACCTCGACATCAACGCCGTCGGCCCGCAGGTCTGGAATGACTGGAAGGCGAGCCTCCTCTGGGAGCTCTTCATCAAGACCCACACCATCCTCACCCGGGGCGTCCCCGAAGGGGAAGAGGAGCAGCGGCGGGCCCGGAGCCTGCGCGCCGCGCTGGTCGCCGAACTGGAGGCGGAGTTCGGCGCCGAGGTGGTCGGCCAGCACCTCGACCTCATGCCCCTCCGCTACGTGCTCACCACCAGCAGCGCCAAGGTAGCCCAGCACCTGCACCTCATCGACCGCGTCCGCCGGGGCGAGCCGGTGGCCGTCCACTGGACCGCCTACCCGCTGGCTGGCTACTCGGAGGTGCTGGTGTGCGCGCCCGGGGCCCCGGGGCGCTTCACGAACGTCGTGGGGACCCTGACGGCGCACGGGATCAACATCCTCTCGGCGCAGCTCTTCAGCCGCGCCGACGGCGTCATGATCCGCGCCTTCCAGGTGAGCGACGGTCGGGGCGCGGCACTCGAGGACGAGACCGCCTGGCGGCGATTCGCCCAAGAGCTGCGCGGCGTCATCCTCGGGCAGGTCAACGTGCGGGAACTCATCAAGGCCCGACGTCGTGACATCCTGGCCAAGCCGCTGCCGCGAGGACGGGAGATCCAGACCCGGGTGGAATTCGACAACCTCGTCTCCGACCGCTACACGGTCATCGACATCCGGGCCCAGGACCGGCTCGGCCTCTTGTACGTGATCGCCAGCACCCTCTCCGGGTTGGACCTGGACGTGACGCTGGCCAAGATCACCACCGAGGTGGACCAGGCCATGGACGTCTTCTACGTCACCGAGAAGGACGGAACCAAGGTCCTCGAAGCGGAGCGCATGGACGTGATCCGGCAGCGGCTGGTCCATGCCATCGCCGAGGGGATCGCCTGAGGCCGGAGGCGACATGCAGATCGACGGGCACACGCGTTTGGCGTTCCTCCTGGGATACCCGGTGGGTCACAGCCGGTCTCCGGCCATGCAGCAGGCCGCGTTCCGGGCCACCGACCTCAATGCGGTCTACCTGCCCTGGGCCGTTTCCCCCGC
>JBGPQZ010000005.1:0-28037 GCA_041489335.1 Methylomirabilia bacterium | reverse complement strand
TGACTATTGGTCATTCGTTGATCACTAATGGCTAGCGGCTGTATCACGGTTATCGGGGGCGGTTTGGCCGGGTGCGAGACGGCCTGGCAGGCGGCGGAGCATGGATGCCGCGTCTCGCTCTTCGAGATGCGGCCTGTCGTCCGAACTCCCGCGCACCAGACCGATCGCCTGGCGGAGCTCGTCTGCAGCAATTCCCTCAAGTCGGAATCCCTCGAGGATGCCAGCGGGCTCTTGAAGTCCGAGATGCGGGCCCTCGGTTCGCTGATCCTGCAGTGCGCCGAGGCACACCGCGTCCCGGCCGGATCGGCGCTGGCCGTGGACCGGGAGCGGTTCGCCGCGGCGGTCACGTCGGCGATCCACGCGCATCCGTGGATCCGGGTCGTCCGCGAGGAAGCCGCGGAGCTTCCCCCGGCGCGGCCGGTCGTCGTGGCCTCGGGCCCCCTCACCTCGGACCGGCTGGCGGCCGATCTTGGCGCGCGCTTCGCGCCGCTGCTTACGGCCGACCCGCGCCTTCCCCGCGCATCGCAACTGCTCTACTTCTACGACGCCATCTCCCCCATCGTCTCGGCCGACGCGATCGATCTCGACGTGGTGTACGCCGCGTCCCGCTATGGCGTCGGCGGCGCGGACTACCTGAACTGTGCGCTGGATCGGGAGGAGTATCGTCGGTTCCGCGAGGCGCTCCTCGTGGGCGAGCGGTACCCGTTGCACGAGTTCGAGCGGCCCCAGTACTTCGAGGGGTGTTTGCCGATCGAGGAGCTGGCCGCACGGGGAGAGGAAACGCTGCGCTTCGGCCCCATGCGACCCGTCGGCCTGCGGGATCCCCGCACCGGGAAGAGGCCGTTCGCCGTCGTCCAGCTTCGGCAGGAGAACCTGGGGGAGAACGGGCGGCCCACCATGTACAACCTCGTGGGCTTCCAGACACGGTTACGCCGGGGCGATCAGCTCAGGGTCTTCCGGATGATTCCGGGGCTCACGCGGGCGGAGATCCTGCGCTACGGGAGCGTGCACCGCAACACCTTTATCACCGCTCCGGTGCTCCTTGCGAAGACGCTCCAGTTTACGGGTGACCCCGGCGTCTTCTTCGCCGGACAGCTCTCCGGCGTCGAGGGCTACCTGGAGTCGGCTGCCACCGGGATCCTGGCCGGGATCAACGCGGTGCGCCTGCTCGAGGGGCAGTCGCTGCTCGTGCCGCCCCCGACGACGATCCTGGGCGCCCTGCTCCGGTACCTCACCGAGGCCGACCCCCGGAGCTTCCAGCCCATCAACGCCAACTTCGGCCTGCTGCCCCTGCTCCCGCAGCTCCGGCGCGACCGCCAGGAACGCAACCGCGCCCTCGCGGCTCGCGCCCAGACCGATTTCGCCGCCTGGCAGGCGCATGTCTGAGGGGGGGGCGCTCGGCGAAAGGCCGCTCCTGCTCCGAGGTTGAGGGCGCGGCGTTCCGGCCCGACGCGAACAGCCCATTTTTACTTGATCTTTCCGGCAGTCCGTCGTAGATTTCGCGCGGCGGGCCGGTCGCCGGATGCGCCGCCATGCGGCCAGGCGGCTGGCCGCTTTGGTTTTCTGGGGGGGGACCGTGCAGGCGGCCATCGAGGAGTTCCTGACATACCTCAAAGCCGAGCGGGACGCCTCGGTCCACACCCTGCGCAACTACCGGGTGGATCTGACCCAGTTCCTCGCGTATCTCCAGGAACGCGCGGGGGGGGGTCAGATGCCGACGCCGGGCGAGGTGGATCACCTGGCGATTCGGGGCTTCTTGGCGCGGTGCCACGGCGAGCGGCTGGCGCGGACCAGCCTGGCCAGGAAGCTCGCCACGCTCCGATCGTTCTTTCGCTTTCTCTGCCGCCGGGGGCAGCTCGCCGCCAATCCGGCGGCACTGGTGCTGACGCCACGGTTGCCGATCCGGACGACGCCGCACCTGTCCGTGGACGAGGCCTTTCAGCTGCTGGCGGCGGCGCAGGGTGGCTCGTCGGGTGCCCCGCGACGGCCGCAGGCGAATGCGGAGGCCTTGATGCGGCGCGACCGGGCGATCCTGGAACTCTTCTACGCCTCGGGCCTGCGCATCGGGGAGCTCACCGGCCTCCGGGCCTCGGATCTGGATCGCTCGGCGGGGTTGGTGCGGGTCATGGGCAAGGGGCGGAAAGAGCGGATCGTCCCGGTGGGGCGCACGGCCTGCGAGGCCCTCACGGCCTACGTCGCCCTGCGTCCCGCGCTGGCGAAGTCCGGGGGCCAGGTCCCCGAGACGGAGGCCCTGTTCCTGGGCCATCGCGGCACGCCCCTCACGGCGCGGAGCGTCCACCGGATCGTCCTCCGGTACCTGTTGGCCAGCGGCCTTGGAAAGAAGATCACGCCCCACGGGTTGCGCCACAGCTTTGCGACGCACCTCCTGAATGGAGGGGCGGATCTGCGCGCCATCCAGGAGCTCCTGGGGCACGCGCGGCTGAGCACGACGCAGCGCTACACGCACGTGGGCCTGGACAAGGTGATGGAAATCTACGACCGGGCCCACCCCCGGGCCAGGGTGGCGAAGGGGCGGACGAAGTGAGACGAGACGGGGAGCACGGCATGACGGGGCGGCTGCGGAGCACCACGATCCTCTGTGTGCGTCATCAGGGCAAGGTGGCGATGGCCGGGGACGGTCAGGTGTCCCTGGGCGAGGTGGTGATGAAGCACACCGCCCGCAAGGTCCGCCGGATGCACAACGACAGCATCGTCGCCGGCTTCGCCGGGTCGGCGGCGGACGCGTTCGCCCTGTTCGCGAGGTTCGAGGTCAAGCTGGAGGAGTTCGGCGGCAACCTCCCGCGGGCAGCGGTGGAGATGGCCAAGGACTGGCGGCTGGATCGCGCCCTGCGGCGACTGGAGGCCCTGCTGGCCGTGGCGGACGCCGAGCATTCCCTGATCATCTCGGGGACCGGGGACGTGATCGAGCCGGACGACGGGATCATCGGGATCGGCTCGGGCGGCGCCTACGCGGCGGCGGCGGCGCGCGCGCTGGTCCGGCACACCAGCCTCACGGCGCGGCAGATCGCGGAAGAGGCCATGCGGATCGCCGCGGGGATCTGCGTCTACACCAACGACCAGATCACGGTCGAAGAACTGTAACGGTCACCACAAGATGCACATTTGTGTGTTCCTTGTGCCTCGTTGTGGCTAGAAACCGGGGATTCGGGATCGGCATGGAACACTTGACGCCCCGCCAGATCGTGGCGGAGCTGGATAAATTCATCATCGGCCAGCACGAGGCGAAGCGGGCGGTGGCCATCGCGCTGCGGAACCGCTGGCGGCGGCAGCGGTTGCCGGCGGAGCTGCGGGACGAGGTGGCCCCCAAGAACATCATCATGATCGGGCCCACCGGGGTGGGGAAGACCGAGATCGCCCGGCGGCTGGCCCGGCTGGCGGAGGCCCCGTTCATCAAGGTGGAGGCCTCCAAGTACACCGAGGTCGGCTACGTCGGGCGGGACGTCGAGTCCATGATCCGCGACCTGGTGGAACTGGCCGTGGGCATGGTGAAGCACGAGCGGACCCGGGGGGTCGAGGCGCGGGCCAAGGAGCTGGCCGAGGAGCGGTTGCTCGACATCCTCTTGCCCTCGGCGCGGCCCGCTGGCTTTCCCGGGCAGGGGGCCGTGACCGAGAGGGGAGCCGCGTACGAGACGCGGGAGAAGCTGCGCGTGCGCCTCCGCGAGGGGGCCCTGGACGATCGGACGGTGGAGATCGAGGTGGCCAGCAAGGGGCTCCCCATGGCCGACATGCTGGGCGGGCACGGCATGGAGGAGATGCAGGAGAACCTGAAGGAGATGCTGGGGAACCTCCTGCCGCAGCGAACCAAGCGCCGCAAGGTGAAGATCCACGAGGCGCGGCGGATCCTCACCCAGGAAGAGGCGGAGAAGCTGGTCGAGAAAGAAGAGGTCGTCAGCGAGGCGATCGCGCGGGTGGAGAACTCCGGCATCGTCTTCCTGGACGAGATCGACAAGATCGCCGGGCGCGAGGGGGGCCATGGGCCGGACGTCTCGCGCGAGGGGGTGCAGCGGGACCTCTTGCCCATCGTGGAGGGGAGCACCGTCAGCACCAAGTACGGCCTGGTGCGGACGGACCACATCCTGTTCATCGCCGCCGGGGCCTTCCACGTGTCGAAGCCCGCAGACCTGATCCCCGAGATGCAGGGGCGCTTCCCGCTCCGGGTCGAGCTCAAGAGCCTGACGGAGGGGGATTTCGTCCGCATCCTGACGGAGCCGGAGAACGCCCTGACCAAGCAGTACCTGGCGCTCCTGGCGACGGAGGGGGTGGTCCTCCACTATACGCCCGAGGCCATCCAGGAGATCGCCCGTATCGCCAGCGAGGTGAACCAGGCCACCGAGAACATCGGGGCCCGACGGCTGTATACGATCATGGAGCGGCTCCTGGAGGAGATCTCGTTCGAGGCCCCGCACATGGAAGGGGTGCGGGTCGAGATCACGGCGGAGCTGGTGCGACAACGGCTGGCCTCCATCGTCGCCAATCAGGATCTGAGCCGTTACATTCTCTAGGGTTGGGGCGCCGTGCCCCCGCGGGATGGTCCGCGTGGACGAGACGCCTCCCTTCGCTGGGTGCAGGGTGAGCCATGGATACCATCCTCGTCGTCGATGATGACCGGTTGTTTCTCGCGCTGGTGCGGGACGAGCTGGAGAAGGCAGGGTTCGGCGTGGCGGCGGCCGAGACGGTCGTCGAGGCCAAGGAGATCCTACGGAAGCAGCCGGTCCACCTCGTCATCATGGATGTGGTCATGCCCGAGACGGACGGGCTGGAGCTGCTGCCGCATTTCAAGCGCGAGCACCCGGAGGTCCCCGTGATCGTGGTGAGCGGCCGCGCCTCGTATCTCACCGGGGTGCAGGCCATGCGGCAGGGGGCGGTGGATTTCCTCAGGAAGCCGCTGAACTTCGAAGAGCTGATCCATTCGGTCACCACGGCCCTCCAGCAGAGCCGCGAGGTGGTGCCCGGCCCCTCGCGGCTGGCCCAGATCGCGCGGCTGCAGACGAGCTCGCTGGAGCTGGCCAACATGATCCGCTGGGACACCCTGGGCGAGTTCCTGAAGGATAACGCCGTGCTCTTCCAGCGCGTCATCGATCTGGTGGCCTCGGTCCTGGAGGTCGAGATCGTGTCGCTCATGCAGGTGAGGGAGCCGGAGGGGGTGCTCCGCATCGCCTACGCCAAGGGTCTGGATCCGGAGGTCCAGCAGCGCGCCTCCTGCGCCGTCGGGGAAGGCATCGCGGGCTGGGTGGCCCAGACCGGAGAGCCGCTGCTGATCCGCGACCTCTCCAAGGACCCGACCTTCGGCAAGAAGAAGCGGAATCCCCGCTATCGAACGGACTCCCTGATGAGCGTACCGCTCAAGGTGAACGGCAAGGTCGTCGGGGTCATGAACGCCAACAACAAGGTGACGGGCGGCGCCTTCGACGAACACGACATCTCCGTCTTCACCATCATCTCCTGTATCGTCTCGCTCAGCCTCGCCACGGCGCAGCTCTTCGAGCAGCTCAGCGCCTCGGTGGACGAGCTGGCGGTCACCAACGCCCGCCTGGCGCGGGCCAACCTGGAGCTGGAGGCGCGCCTCCGGGAGCTGCGGGCCCTCAAGGGGAAGAGCGCCTGAGCGGGACCTTCCTTGCTAGGGAGTCGACCATGCCGTCGGGTGCCAGTCGGTCCGAGGTCATCATCGGGGCGCTGCCTTACATCCGCGCCTTCCACGGGAAGACCGTGGTCGTGAAGTACGGCGGGAACGCCATGGTGGACGCCGCGCTCACCACGGCGATCATCCAGGACGTCATCATGATGGGGCTGGTCGGGATGCTGCCCGTCGTGGTCCACGGCGGCGGGCCGCAGATCGATCAGGCCATGAAGACGTCGGGGCTCAAGCCGGTCTTCGTCCAGGGCATGCGCGTCACCGACGCCGACACCATGCGGATCGTGGAGCGGGTCCTGGTGGGGGAGATCAACCAGGAGATCGTGGCCCTGATCCACCGCCTCGGAGGGACCGCCATCGGCCTCACCGGGAAGGATGGGGGCCTGATCCGGGCGCGCAAGGCGCCGCCGACCACGACCCCGGACGGCCAGCAGGCGGACCTGGGCCTGGTGGGCGAGGTGGCCTCTGTGGACCCGAGACCCATCCGCGTGGTGCAGGAGGCCGGCTACATCCCCGTGGTGGCCCCGACCGCCGGCGACGAGTCCGGCGCCACGTACAACATCAATGCCGACGTCGTGGCCGGGGAGATCGCGGCAGCGCTCTCCGCGGAGAAGCTGGTGCTCCTCACGGACACGGACGGGATCCTGGATCGCCAGGGCGCGCTCCTCTCCACGCTCTCCCGCGCGGAGGTGGAGCGGCTGATGGCCGACGGGACGATCACCAAGGGCATGCTCCCCAAGGTGCGGGCCTGCCTCACCGCCCTGGCAGGGGGCGTGCGGAAGACCCACATCATCAACGGGACGCGCCAGCACGCCCTCATCGAGGAGCTCCTCACCCCCGAAGGCATCGGGACCGAGATCGTGGCATGACGGGTTGGGCAATGACCAATGACGCAATGACCAATGGGCGCGAGGGCCGGAAGGATCCAACCGCGCACCCCCTGGCAGGCGCGGCTCCCTCGCGCTGAGGGAGTCGTGCCGAAGGCTGGAGAGGCGATGATGATGACCACACAAGAGTTGATTGCGGCCTCGAGCAAGTACCTGGCGAACACCTACGCGCGCTTCCCTCTCGTCCTGGTGAAGGGCCGGGGGGTGCGCCTCTGGGACTCGGACGGGAAGGAGTACCTGGACTGTGTGGGCGGGATCGCAGTGGACGCCCTGGGGCACTGCCACCCCAAGGTGGTGGCGGCCATCCGGGCCCAGGCCGAGACGTTGATCCACGTAAGCAATCTGTACCACATCGAGCCACAGATCCGGCTGGGGAAACTCCTCTGCGAACATTCCTTCGCTGACCGGGCCTTCTTCTGCAACAGCGGCGCCGAGGCCAACGAGGCGGCCATCAAGCTGGCGCGCAAGTATGCCAAGGACCACTGGAGCACGGACCGGTGCGAGATCATCACCATGCAGCACGCCTTCCACGGCCGGACGCTGGCCACCCTGACGGCGACGGGGAACCCCAAGTACCTGCACGGTTTCGAGCCCGTCATGCCCGGCTTCAAGCAGGTCCCGTACAATGATGTGAAGGCGGTGGAGCGCGCCATCGATTCGCGCACCTGCGGCGTCCTGGTGGAGCCGGTGCAGGGCGAGGGCGGCGTGAACGTCCCGGGCGATGGCTACCTGCCGGGCCTGCGGCGCCTCTGCGACGAGGCCGGGGTCCTCCTGATCCTGGACGAGGTCCAGTCGGGCATGGGCCGGACGGGGAAGCTGTTCGCGTATGAGCACTGGGGGATCGAGCCGGACATCCTCACGCTGGCCAAGGCCCTGGCGGGCGGCGTCCCCATGGGGGCCATGCTGGCGAAGGAGGCCGTGGCGGCGAGCTTCACGCCCGGCACCCACGCCTCGACCTTCGGCGGGACCCCCTTCGTGTCGGCCATCGCCCTGGCGGTGGTGACCGCGATGCTGGAGGAGGACATTCCGGGAAATGCCGCCCGCGTGGGGAAGTACTTCTTCGACCGGCTCGCGGCGCTCCAGTCCTCGCACACGGTGATCACGGCGGTGCGGGGCAAGGGGCTGATCCTGGGGATGGAGGTTTCCGTTCCCGCGCGCGGGATCGTCGGCGCCTGCATGGACAAGGGCCTGCTGGTCCTCACCGCGGGGGACAGCGTGGTGCGCTTCGTCCCGCCGCTGATCCTTTCCGAGGCGGACGTGGATCGGGCGGTGGCCATCGTGGATGGGGTGCTGAAGGAGATCAAAGGCATTGGCATTGACGTGGGGTGTACACGATGAATCGGCACTTGCTGACCCTGGATGACGTGACGGCGAAGGACGTGCAGGACCTCCTCGCGCTGACGGTCTCGCTGAAGACCAAGCGCGCGGCGGGGACGGCCCACGCACTGTTAGCCGGCAAGACCTTGGCCCTGGTTTTCGAAAAGCCGTCCCTGCGGACGCGCGTGACCTTCGAGGCGGGCATGACGCAGCTCGGCGGCCACGCCGTCTACCTGGCGCCGGCCGACATCCGCCTGGGCGAACGAGAGACGGTCCAGGACGCGGCCCGGAACTTGGAGCGCTGGGTGGACGGGATCGTGGCGCGGACCTTCAGCCACCAGATGGTGGAGCGCCTGGCGCGCTACTCGCGCATCCCCGTCATCAACGGCCTGACCGACGGGCACCACCCGGTGCAGATCCTGTGCGACCTCTTCACGCTGTGGGAGAAGCGGGGAAGTCTCGCGGGGCTGCGCGTGGTGTTCGTGGGGGACGGGAACAACGTCTGCCACTCCTGGCTGCAGGGCGCGGCCAAGATGGGCGTTGCCTTCACCCTGGCCTGCCCACCCGGCTACGAGCCGGACCCCGCCATCCTGGCCCGGGCGCAGGAGGAGGCCAAGGCGACCGGAGCCGTCCTCACGGTGACCCACGATCCGTTGGCCGCCGCCCGATCCGCCAACGTGCTGTATACCGACGTCTGGACCAGCATGGGGGAGGAAGAGGAGCGTGCGAAGCGCCTGCGCGAATTCCAGGGCTTCCAGGTGGATGCGCGGCTGCTCGCGCTGGCCGCGCCGGACGCGCTGGTGATGCACTGTCTGCCGGCCCACCGCGGCGAAGAGATTTCGGACGAGGTCATGGAGGGCCCGCGGAGCATCGTCTTCGACCAGGCGGAGAACCGGCTGCACATGCAGAAGGCGATCCTGGTGCGGCTGCTCGGCGGGAAGGACGTGACCGTTTAGCCACAAGACGCACAAGGGGCACCAAGGGGAAGCCGGGGAGAAGACCCGGGCTGGCCACAAGGCGCACCAGAGAGAATCGAGATCCGTGCGTTGCTGCGCCTTGTGCCTCTTGTGGCTATCGTTTTTCGGGGGGCGGAGCATGCGGTTGGCGGAGAAGGTTGCGGTGGTTACCGGGGGCGGGGCCGGGATCGGCCGGGCCATCGCGCTCGCGATGGCGCGCGAAGGGGCCGACGTCCTCATCCCCGATATCCAGATCAAGAACGCCGAGGCGGTGGCGGGGGAGATCCGCGCCCTCGGCCGGAGGGCGCAGGTCGTCCGGACGGACGTGAGCAAGGAAGCCGAGGTGCAGGGGGCCATCGCGCAGGCGATCCGGGAGTTCGGGCGGATCGACATCCTGGTGAACAACGCCGGGATCAACCCCGGGCTGGGACTTCCGTTCACCCGGCAGGTGGAGACGGATTGGGACCGGGTCTTCCACATCAACCTGGAGTCGGTCTTCTTCGGCTGTAAGGCGATCGCCCCGCACTTCATGGAGCGGCGCTGCGGGAAGATCGTGAACATCGCCTCCATCGCCGGGCCCCTCTCCAGCCAGACCATGCCCTCATACAGCGTGGCCAAGATGGGCGTGATCACCTTCACCAAGATCGTGGCCAAGGACCTGGCGGCATACAATGTGAACGCGAACGCGGTCTGCCCGGGGCTCCTGTGGACCGACATGTGGAAGAACATCGGCGAGGTGATCCGGGGCACCAACCCGGCGTACGCCACGCTGACGGTGCGGGAGATGTTCGACCGGCGCGTGCAGGAGTGGATCCCCTTGCGGCGCGAGCAGACGCCGGAGGACATCGGCCACGCGGTGGTCTTCCTGGTGTCGGACGAGGCGCGGAGCATCACCGGTCAGGCTCTGATGGTGGACGGCGGCTGCGTGATGTAGGCGCGCCAAGGGGCCCGGTTTAACGTTCAACGTTGAACGTGAAACGTGCAACGCCCGACAGGGGCGTGGAGGGAGCATGAGCGACGTCAAGAAGATCGTCCTGGCATATTCCGGTGGGCTGGATACCTCGGTGATTCTCCGCTGGCTGGTCGAGACCTACCGGTGCGAGGTGGTGGCCTTCGTGGCCGACGTGGGGCAGGGTGAGGAGGTGGAGCCGGTGCGCGAGAAGGCCATCCGGACCGGGGCCACCAAGTGCTACGTGGAGGACCTGCGGGAGGAGTTCGTCCGCGACTTCGTCTTCCCGTGTCTGCAGGCCAACGCCCTGTACGAGGGGCGGTACCTGCTGGGGACGTCCATGGCGCGCCCGCTGATCGCCAAGGCGCAGATGGCCGTGGCGAAGCAGGAGGGGGCGGACGCCGTCTCCCACGGGGCGACGGGGAAGGGGAACGACCAGGTCCGCTTCGAGCTGACCTACTACGCCATCGACCCCGGCATCCGGATCATCGCCCCCTGGCGCGAGTGGGACTTCCGCTCGCGGACGGACCTCGTCGAGTACGCCAAGCAGCACGGCATCCCGACGCCGGTGACGGCGGAGCGGCCGTACAGCAGCGACCGCAATCTCTTCCACATCAGCTTCGAGGGCGGCATCCTGGAGGATCCCTGGGCGGAGCCGCCGGAGAAGATGTACCTGCTCTCGGTCTCGCCCGAGGTGGCCCCCAGCCGGCCGACCTACCTGGAAGTCGAGTTCGAGCGGGGCGTGCCGGTGGCGGTGGACGGCCAGCGCCTGAGCCCGGTCAACCTCCTGGCCCACCTGAACCGGCTGGGGGGTGAGAACGGGATCGGCCGCGTGGACATGGTGGAGAACCGCTACGTGGGGATGAAGTCGCGCGGCGTCTACGAGACCCCGGGCGGCACGATCCTGCAAGCGGCGCACCGCGCGGTGGAGTCGATCACCATGGATCGCGAGGTGATGCACCTCCGGGATTCCCTCATCCCGCGGTTCGCCGAGCTGGTCTACTACGGCTACTGGTACTCGCCCGAGATGGAGATGATGCGGGCCGCCGTCCTGGAATCGCAGAAGACCGTGACCGGGACCGCGCGCCTCAAGCTCTACAAGGGGAACTGCGACGTGGTGGGCCGGAAGTCGCCCGCCTCGCTCTACGATCCGGAGTTTGCCACCTTCGAGGCGGAGCGGGTGTACAACCAGGGTGACGCCACCGGCTTCATCCGCCTCAACGCCCTCCGCTTGCGGATCCAGGCCCTGGCCAAGAACAAGAAACGGACCTCGGCATGAAACCCGTCGGGATGCCTCCAAGAAAGAAGGCGTGGGGCGGCCGCTTCGGCGCCGAGACGCACAAGCAGGTCGAGGCCTACACGGCCTCGATCCATTTCGACCTGCGGCTCGCCCCCTATGACATCCAGGGGAGCATCGCCCACGCCCGGATGCTGGCGAAGTGCCGAATCCTCCCCAAGGAGGACGTGGAGCGGATCGTCCAGGGGCTCACGGAGATCCGGGAGGAGATCGCCCAGGGCGCGTTTCGGCTGGACCCGGCCCTGGAAGACATCCACATGCACATCGAGCGGCGCCTGATCGAGAAGATCGGCGACGCGGGGGGCAAGCTCCACACGGCGCGCAGCCGCAACGACCAGGTGGCCCTGGACCTCCGGCTCTACCTGCGAGACGCGACCCAGGCGATTCGGGAGCGCCTCCGGGTCCTGCAACAGGCCCTGGTGGCGAAGGCCGAGGTCCACCTGGACACGGTGATGCCGGGCTACACCCACCTGCAGCGGGCGCAGCCCATCCTGCTCGCGCATCACCTGCTGGCCTACTTCGAGATGTTTCAACGGGATCGCGACCGTCTGGCCGACTGCCTCGGGCGGGTGAACGTGCTCCCCCTCGGGGCGGGGGCGCTGGCGGGGACGACCTTTCCCATCGACCGGGCCTACGTGGCCAAGCTCCTCGGCTTCCCGACCATCGCGGCGAACAGCGTGGACGCGGTCTCCGACCGGGACTTCGCCCTGGAGTTCCTGGCCTGCGCGGCGATCCTCCACATGCACGTCTCCCGGCTGGCGGAGGAGCTGGTGCTCTGGGCCAGCGCCGAGTTCGGCTTCATCGAATTGCCGGACGCCTTCGCCACCGGCAGCAGCATCATGCCGCAGAAGAAGAACCCGGACGTCGCCGAGCTGGCCCGCGGCAAGACCGGCCGGGTTTACGGGGCCCTGGTGAGCCTCCTCACCGTGCTGAAGGGGCTCCCCCTGAGTTACAACCGGGATCTGCAGGAGGACAAGGAGCCGATCTTCGAGGCGGTGGAGACCGTCCGCCAGACGCTGGACGTGCTGCCGCCGATGCTCTCGGCGATCAGGTTCCGGGTGGATCGGCTGCGCGCGGCGGCCTCCGAGGGGTTCCTGAACGCGACGGACCTGGCGGACTACCTGGTCACCAAGGGGGTGCCGTTCCGCGAGGCGCACGAGATCGTGGGCAAGATCGTGCGCGCCTGTCTGGAGTCGGGCGACCGGTTGGAGGCGCTGCCGCTCGGCCGACTCCGGCAGTTCTCCCGCGCCTTCGGGCCAGACGTCCACCGCTTCATCAGCCTGGAGGCCTGCGTGGAACGGCGGCGCTCCGCGGGAGGGACCAGCTCCCGTCTGGTGGCGGAGGCCGTGCGCCGGGCAAAGCAGGTCCTGCGCCGACCATGAGTATGAGCCAGACACACCATCTCTTGCGGGGCGTCGGGTGGAGCCTGGCGCTCCTCCTGGTTCTCCTGCCCGCTTGCGGCCGGAAAGGCTCGCCGCTGCCGCCGCTCCTCGTGGTCCCCGCCGCGGTGGGGAACCTGCGGGCGGAGCCGGGCGTGAACAGCATCATTCTGAGCTGGACCCGACCGGATCGGAACGTGGACGGCTCGCGGCTCACGGACCTCCAGGGGTTCCGCATCCTGCGGGCCGTCGGCGGGGCCGTGGGGACCGCGCCCGCCGAGGCGGGATTTTCCCCGCTGGCCACCGTCCAGGCCGAGCAGCCGGAGAATGCGACGGTGCAGGGGGCAGTCTTTGCGTTTCGCGACGATGCCGGGGGGCGGGGGCTGACGCTCGACACCCGGTACCGCTATCGGGTGGTGGCGGTCAACCGACGAGGGGAGCCCGGCGTGCCCTCGGCCGAGGTCGCCGTGCATCTGACGCGGTCGCCCGTCCCGCCGACGGGACTTCGGGCGACGCCCGGCGACGGGATCGTGGACCTGGAGTGGCAGGCCCCCGTAACCGCCGAGACGGGAAGTCCTCCCGTCCGGGGGTACAACGTGTAACGGAGGCTGCGGTCCCGCCTGCACCGGCCCCAGCCCATCAACGAGCGCCCGCTCGCCGAGACGCGGTTCCGGGACGGCGGGGTGGCGAACGACGCGACCTACTTCTACGTCGTGCGGAGCGTCGGGACCGAGCGGCCCCCCTGGCGCGAGAGCGTGGATTCGCCCGAAGTCGCCGTCACGCCCCTGGACCACATCGCGCCCGCGCCCCCTGCCGGACTGGTGGCCATTCCGGGGGACGGTGTGGTGTCCCTTTCCTGGCACGCGAACACCGAGCCCGATATCCTGGGGTACCTGGTCTACCGGCGGGAGGTGGATGCGGCGAGCGCCGTGCGCCTCACCGAGGCACCGGTTTCCGGGACGACGTTCACCGACCGGACGCTCCGCGCCGGGATCACGTATGCCTACACCGTCACCGCCGTGGATCGCTCCTCACACAGGAACGAGAGCGCGCCGTCGGCGGAGGTCGAGGTGCGTCTCCCCTGACACCGCGCGCGGGGAGGGCGGAGGCTGGGCGTGCTCGGATGGGTGAAGCAGGGCGTCCGACGGCTGATTCGCGCGGCGTTGAGCTGGGCGTCGCTCTTGGCGATCCCGCTCGGGATCGTCGTGGGCCTGAAGGGCTACCGGACCGTGGGGGCGCTCCTGATCCTCGGGGGCACCGCCGCCTATTTCCTGGTGGATCCTATCCTGATGATCTTCGACCTGATGCCTTCCGAGAAGGCCCGCCGCCGCGCCGATTGACGCCGGGCGTTCCCTCGGGCGCGGCGAATCGTCGTCCTGCCACGCAGCGCTCAACGCCCCGCCCCAGCCGGTGGTGGCGCCCCCATGCCTCTTGGTATCGCGGCACCGCGACCAGGGGGCCGGGCCTGCCAGCGCCCATTGGAGATTTCCGCTTGACACGCGGGCCTGGCCCGCGGTATCCAAGATGCCGATCGGCCGGCGCGGCGCCGCCTGGACGGGACGTGCTGCGGCCTCAGGCTCGCGACCTCCAGCAGGGCGGGGCCGGGAGGGTTTCGGCGCGCCGCCCCGGAAAGAACATTCCCATCACCTATGCGGTGAATGCGAATGGTCTGCTGGTGAACATGGAGGAGGCTGCTATGGCAAAAATCCCAATCAAGAGAACGGCCACACGAGGAGCACCTGCAAGCCAGGCCAAGAGGGCGCGTGTCGCCAAACCAAGCGCTCCCCGCAAGCCTTCGCCGCCGGAGCGCCTGGATGCGCTCGAAGTCCGAGTGGGCAAGCTGGCCAAGCAGTTGGCCGATCTGCAGCGCCAGCCTGGGCCGGAGGGCCCAAGAGGGCGAGCGGCCGCTCCAGGCCCGCAAGGGCCCACCGGACCCAAGGGCGAGAAGGGCGAGATCGGCCCGATCGGTCCGTCTGGACCGAAGGGCGACAAGGGCGACGTCGGCCCGCAAGGGTCGGCTGGACCCAAGGGGGAGAAGGGGGACGTTGGCCCCCAAGGGCCGCTGGGGCCCAGGGGTGAGAAGGGGGAGCCCGGTCTGCAAGGTCCACTAGGCGCCAAGGGCGAGAAGGGCGAACCTGGAGCCCAGGGACCCCCCGGACCCAGAGGCGACAAGGGCGACGTCGGCCCCCAAGGGGCCTCGGGATCGAAGGGCGAGAAGGGCGAACCTGGCCCGCAGGGGTCCACCGGACCCAAGGGCGACATGGGCGCTCCAGGCCCCCATGGGTCGCCGGGGCCCAGAGGCGAGAAGGGCGAACCTGGCCCGCAGGGGCCACCCGGACCTCCTGCTCATGCCTGAGACAACGCTGCGACGGGCTGAAGTGACGTTCAGCCCGTCGCAGTTCCTCGTCACGGTTGCCGGGTTCCGCCCACGTTTCTAGGGTGAGACACCCCGGCTCTCACGTTCAGCACCCTCCCGCGTCCACCCTTCTACATTCGGCCTTTGTTGGCGCGGGCAATCACGACCCGGATCCCGGCGGGGATCTTGGCGAAACACGCCCGGAGCAGGTCGAGTGTCCCGCTCGCAGTATGGGCGTCGCCTGTACGTTGCTTCTTTATTCTCCTTGCGTGACTCACCCGCCCCTGTTTGCCGCGCCAAGGCGGGACCCCCGGGGGCAGGGGGTGGGGTCATGAGGACGACAGGTGTGCGAGTGTCTCTCCTGGTCTGTCGGCGCCACGGCGATCGGGGCAGGGAAGGGGCGGCGGTCCTGCGTCCCCGCCGCCCCGGCGCGAGCCGCTGGGCGTCCCCCGTTGCCTCTCCTCCGCCCCCCGGCCTCGCCCACCTCGCGCAATGAGCCGGAAGGAACACAAAGAAGCAGCGTCCGTATTCCGCACTTCGTCCGGAACCTTCGGCCGGCGTCTTGCGCCAACTCGTGATGCAGTACCTCGCCCGGCAGGGTATCTTCCGCGATCGCGCCAATCGAGTAGACCTCGTCATCCGCCCCGTGGCGTTGGCGGAGCTAGTTGCCCGAATCTCCAGTTGACGGGCGGCGGGTCGGGAGGGTAGAGTACACATATAGCACATATATGTGCAGGAATAGTACCGGGGGTGATGACATGCCGCAGCTCCACTTGTACGTTCCAGAAAAGGTGGCCGACCGCCTGCGAAAGCAGGCGCAGGCGCAGGGGGTGAGCGTGTCGCGTTTGCTGGCGGAGGTGGTCCTGCGCGAAGTCGGGAGCGGCTGGCCGCCGGACTTCTTTGCGCATGTGGTGGGCGGCTGGAAGGGCAAGCCGCTGGCGCGTGGGCCACAGGGCAAGCTGGAAGTCCGCGAGACCTTCTGATGTACCTCCTGGACACGAATGCCTGTATTCGAATCTTGAACAACAGCTCCGCAAGTCTGGTAGCGCGTCTCCGGCTGCACGAACCATCCGAGATTCACCTGTCCGCGATCACGAAGGCCGAGCTCCTGTACGGAGCCCGCCATAGTGAGCGTGTCAGCGAGAACCTGCGACTTCTCGGCGGGTTCTTCGAGCCCTTCGCCTGCCTGCCGTTCGATGACACCTGCGCGGAGCACTACGGGATGATCCGGGCCGATCTGGCCGCCCGAGGCCAAGTGATCGGACCCAACGATCTGCTGATCGCCGCGACCGCGCGCGCCCACGACCTGACGCTGGTGACGCATAACGTGCGCGAGTTCTCTCGCATCGTCGGGCTCAAACTCGACGATTGGGAAAGAAGCCTCCGGTGACATCGTCCCGTTCTACGGGACGGGAACAAGGGGGCGTTGCCAAGTATTTATCCATTGCTCCGCTTCCACGTATACCACGCGACCCGCCCCGTGACGCTCTCTCATGCGGGACGTAGCGCCGTTATCACGGTTGGTTGCGTCCCCCAACCCGATCCACGCACGACCGCTGCGCGGACTCCTTACGCCGAAAAAAGGGCTGTGAGTAATCCGGGACGTGGCATCCAGCGAATCCTGGTTACAGGTGCCGGACGCGGGGGAGGTAGGTCGCCAGGAGCCGCTTGTTCCAGGCGTCGCCGCCGGGGGCGTTGGCGCTGACCCAGACGGGGGGCTGAATCCCCGCCTTGAGCAGCTTCTCCACGATCGTGCAGACCATGGCGTTCAGGACGAAGACGTTCACCAGGGTGGAGATGCCGGCCACCTTGTACGGGAAGCCCTCGACGTCCACCACGGCGTCGCCGGCCGGGACGAAGCTGTTGATCGCGACGTCCGCGATCTCGTGGAGATTCTCCTTGCTCACATGTCGTGCCGGGTGGTCCGGCGGGACGCTCTGCGGGAACTCGAACGAGGTGACGGCGATGACGCGGGTGCCGCGCTCGCGGCAGGCGTGCACCGTGTCGATGCTCAACGCGTTGATCCCGTAGGAGTTGACGAGCAACAGGGTGTCGTCCTTCCCGACCTGGTAGTAGTCCAGGGTCGCCTTGGCGTAGCCGTGCATCCGCTCGATCTTGGTCGCCTTGGTGGCCCCGTGGATGAGCGCCAGGCCGGGATCGAGGATGACGCAGAAGGCGGCCAGGCCGCCGGCCCGCCAGAGCAGCTCCTCCGCCGAGCGATTGTCGTGTCCACCGGTCCCCCAGGCGTAGACGAGCTTTCCCTTCCCGATCTCCTCGGCGAGGATCGTGCAGGCCCGGTCGATGGCCTCCGCCTGCGTCTCGACGACCTTGCCGCAGATCGCATTCAGCTTCTGCAGATACTGCGCGGCCAGACTCATGTCAGCCTTCCTTCCGTAACGCAGCGCTCTCTGCGCTGCCGTTCCATGGCCTCAACCGTCACAAGAGCACCGGAACCGCCGTGGCACAGGATTGATCGATGGCGCAGGCGACGCGCACCGCCTGCAGGGCGGCCTCACCGGTCGTCGCCGGCTCCCGATCCTCCAGGATACAGCGCAGGAAGTGCGCCAGCTCCTCCTGGTAGATCCCCGGCGTGCGCCCCTGCACCGGCGGGCTGAACAGGACGTCCGGATACGCGAGGTCCGCCTCGGTCTGCACCACGATCCCGATGTTGTGGGCCTGGATGCTCACCATTCCCTTGGTGCCCACGACCTCCATGCCCTTGTCCAGGGTGTTGCTCCGGAGCTGGTTCTGCGTTTGGGGGAGGACCCAGGAGTTCTCCAGGGTCGCCAGGGCGCCGTTCCGGAACTTGAGGACCGCGAACACCGCGTCGTCCACGCCGAGGCGTGTGAGGAGCTTGCGCGCCCCCTCGGCATAGACCCGCTCCACGCCGCTCCCGATGTACCAGTGCAGGATGTCGATGTCGTGGACGCCGAGGTAGTAGGGGAGCCGCGTCCTGGCTCCGTACATCTGGCCGTTCACGATGGAGGTCTCACGCCAGGCCCGGATGTGGATGATCTCGCCCAGGTCGCCGCGCCGGATGGTCTCGTAGCCCTGGACGAAGCGGGGGTCGAAGCGCAGGCAGTGGCCGACCATCAGCTTGACCCCGGCGGCCCGCGTGAGCGCCAGGATGCGCTCCCCGTCCTCCACCGTCGTGGCCAGCGGCTTCTCGAGGAAGATGTGCTTCCCCGCCGCGGCAGCGGCGCGCACGGGCTCGACGTGGAGATGCTCCGGGGTGCAGATGGCGACGGCGTCCACGGCCGCACCCTCGATCATCCCGGCGAGATCCGCGAAGGCGCTGACGCCCAGGCGGGCGGCGAGCGATTCGGCCCGCCCGCAGTCGAGATCCGCCACGGCCGTAAGCTCCGCCAGCGGGGACTCGCGGAAGATCCCGGCGAAGAGGCCGCCCATGACGCCCGCGCCCACCACTCCGATGCGAACCGGTTGCACGTTGCTCCCTCCTTCGGCGACCTACAGGTCGCGCAGGGCGCCCTCCACGATGTCCAGGGCTTCGTCGATGTCTGCCAGGCTGTGCTGGGAGGAGAAGCCGTGGTGCATGGTGTGGCCGTAGTCGTGGATGTAGAGGCCGCGGCGCACGCAACCGAGGATGAATTTGACTTCCATCTCCCGGTTGGTCCGGATCGCCTGGCGGTAGTTGGTCACCGGCTCGGTGATCCCCAGGTAGAGGCCGAAGCGGGCGCCGATGCCCTGCACGATGCCGGGGACGCCTGTCACCCGCAGCGCCTCACTAATCCCGCGGTAGAGGCGGTCGGCCAGCCCGTTCAGGTGCTCGTAGAAGCCGGGCTTGGCGATCTCGGTCTGGCAGGCGATGGCGCCCATCACGGCGATCAGGTGGCCGGTGTACGTCCCGCTCATGATGGTGTGCCCTACGGGGTTCAGCACCGACATCACCTCGGTCTTGCCACAGACGGCGGCGATGGGGACGCCGCCGCCCAAGGCTTTGGCCAGCGTGCACAGGTCCGGCGTGATCCCGTAGTAGGCCTGCGCCCCGCCCCGGCCCATGCGGAAGCCGGAGAGCACTTCGTCAAAGATCAGGACAATGCCTGCCTGTGTGCAGGTCTCGCGGACCTGGCGCAAGAACTCCGGGTTGGCCGGGATGCAGCCCTGGTTGTAGGAGATGGGCTCCACGATCACGGCGGCCAGCTCATCCTGGTGGGCCCTGACGGCCTTCTCGAAGGCGGCGCCGTCGTTGAACGGCACCACGACGACCAGGTCGGAGACGGCCTCCGGCATCCCGTCGGAGTCGGGCAGGGGCGCGATGGTCCCGTCGGCGCGGACGTCCCCGAGTGCCGTGGCGCAGTTGTACCAGAGGTAGTCGTGCATGCCGTGGAAGTGGCCCTCGAACTTCAGGATCTTCGGCTTCCCGGTGACCGCGCGGGCGATGCGGATGGCGCCCATGGTCGCCTCGGTGCCGCTGTTGGCGAACCGGATCTTCTCGGCACAGGGCACCGCCTCGGCGACTAGGTCGGCCAGGCGCGCGTGGTATTCCGTCTCGCCGTTGCAGATGACCCCGACGTCGAGGGCCTGCCGGATCGCGGCGCTGATGGCGGGGTGGTCGTGGCCGAGGAAGTTGGCGCCGCTCCCCGTGAAGAAGTCGATGTACTCCGTGCCGTCCACGTCCCAGAAGCGGGACCCCTTGCCGCGGGCAAGGTAGAGAGGGCGCTGGAGCAGCGGGTGGTAGCGGCCGCCCGCGCCCGCACCACCGATCAAGTGCCGCTTCGCCGACTCGAACAGATGGTCTGATTTCATGACTGGCTCCTCAATGACCAATGGCCAATGTCCAATGGGACGCTACCGTCATCGGGCATCGGGCATCGGGTCATGGGTCATTACGACAATCTGTCCGTTTTGGGCGACGAGCCGCCCGTCCCGGAACACCAGCTCGGGCCGACGCAGGGCCCGGATGTCCTGCAGGGGGTCCCCGGCGAGGAGGAGGAGATCGGCCTGCTTGCCCGGCTCCACCGTGCCGATCTCGCGGTCCAGGCGGAGGGCCCGGGCGGCCTCCCGCGTGGCCATGCCGAGCGCCTCCAGCGGCGTGAACCCGGCCCAGCGCACCAGGACCTCGACGGCGCGCGCCATCTCCTGGGCGCCCGGCCAGCAGTCCGTCCCCGGCCAGGGCCCGAAGGCGGCGTCCGTGCCGAGGAACACGGTGACCCCCTGCGCCCGCATGTAATGGAGGAACGGCCAGCGGACCTTGAGCATGCGGAGCCACCACTGCTCCTCGGCCGTCGGCTCCACCCCTGATTCGTCCGGAAAGAGGTAGGGGCGGGGAATGATGGCGTGGTCCACTCGCACGCCGTGCGCGACCATCGGCTCCACGGCGGCCTTGTCGGGGACGGTGGTCTTGGGATCCTCGCCGATCCACGAGCAGTGCTCGATGGTGTCGAGTCCGGCCTCGGCGGAGAGGAGGATGCTGTCGGTGGAGATGGCGTGTCCCACGACCGGGAGGCCCAGACGGTGGGCGTCGAGGACGACGGCTCGCACCTCATCCAGCGTGTACTGGGAGCGCGTGATGTTGGTGCCCGGGGTGGTGGTGCCGCCGCTCACGATGAGCTTGATGAAGTCCGCGCCCTTGGCGGCGAGCATGCGGACCGCCTTCCGGATCTCCTCTGCGGAATCCACCCCCCAGTCGGAGTAGATGTGGCCGGCGGTCGTCGTGATGGGCCGGCCGCAGGCCAGGATGCGGGGGCCGACGAAGTCCCCGGCGCGGATGGCATCGCGCAGGGTGAGGACCGTGAAGTCGTCGGCCCCGCAGTCGCGCAGGGTGGTGACGCCGGCCGCCAGCGCCATCTGGGCGTAGTGCCCGGCGCGGACGAGTTGACGCTCCGGGTCCCTGAGGCGGAGCCGCATGGCGTAGTCCCGGGACGAGTAGGCCGTGTAGAGCGTCTTGTCCCAGGTGAGGTGGACGTGGCCGTCGATCAGGCCGGGCAGGAGGATCTTGCCGGTGGCCTGGATCGCGGGGACGCCCTGCGGGACCGGCACCGCGTCCGCGGGGCCCACGGCGGCGATGCGGCCGTCGGATCCGATCAGGACCGTGCCCGAGGGAAGGGGCGTCGGGCTCAGCCCGTCGATGAGCCGGGCACCCACGATCGCGAGCGAAAGATCCATTCTCGTTGCCCTCCTCTCGAGGCGAACGGAGCATCGCCCAGAGGCGGAAACCTTGTCAAGTTCAAAACCCGGGAAAGGCAAGGGGCGTCACGGCATCCCGCCGCAACGCCCCCGCTCGCGTGCGATGGTGCCGCCTACTTCACATCCGGATTGGGCAGCGTGAAGTCCCCCGGACGCCGACCGCCTCGCAGACCTGCTGGGCGATCTGCTCCTCATCCCACGTCGGACGCTCGGCGATGATCTGCCGGATCCGGTCCTTCCACTCGGCCAGGGTGGCCTTCAACACGGTGAACGCGATAAAGGGATTCGAGGTGGCTCCCGTCGCCCCGTGCTCGATGGCGTAGGTCAGCTCCGGCACCGAGCAGGAGTCGTTCCAGAACTCGGTCGGCGTGGTGGCCACGGTCTGATGCAGCGGGCTCTTGTACGTTGGCATTGCTCCTCCGATTGGGCGTTGGGTGTTACCGGACCCCCATCACCAGATTGGGCAGCCAGGTGACCACCGGGGGGAAGAGGGTGATCAGCATCAGGACCGCGAGCAAGGGGATGAGGAACGGGGCGGTCGAGCGGACGACGCGCTCGAAGGAGATCCCGCCTACATGGACCATGACGAAGAGCACGACCCCGAAGGGCGGGGTGAGCAGGCCGATCATCAGCTTTTTCATGGCCATGCTCCTGTGTGGGTGTCGTGCGCTCAAGTGACGGTGCCTGGTTAACTCTCGCCCTTCAGGCTCGCGGTGGTAGTGCACCCCCCTTCTTCCCGGGTCCCCGCGCGGGGGGACGCGGCGCCGGCCGTGAGCCATCGAACAGGGTGGGTGGCGGGCGCGATGTCTGGGGATGCGCCGGATCGAACCGGCGCTGCGCGCCTTTCCTAGAGCCGATTCGCCCGAGGCGAGGACTGGTCCACGCGGGCGCCGGGGCCCGCAGGCGACGTGCAGGGAGAAGGCAACCCTCGGGGCTGTTGCTGCCTCTGCCGTGTCGCCGCGGTTCCCTCACATCCACCTCGGGACTGGGTGTGGGCGATCGGATGTGCCGTCTGTCCTGCCTGGAGCGGACGGGGTGGTCAGGCTGCTCGGGGGCCGTCCCGCAGGAGAAGCGTGCCGGAAAGCTATCCAACCCCTTCCCCCTTGTCAAGGGGTGAGATGCCGGGGGCCGGCGTTGCGCGGCTCACGAGACAAGAAGGCGAGGCTCGCGTAAGTTTTTCGTTTTGACAGCGGCGGGGACGTGTGGTACCCATTCCCGAGTTCGACGGTCTGCACGGCGAGCACCCAGTGTCCGGTTATCTTCCAGCGAGAAAGGCCGAAGCCCATGCATCATTTTGCGTACCGCGGTGATGACCTCTACTGCGAGGAGGTCCCGGTCGCCCGAATCGCCACGGAGATTGGGACTCCAGTCTACGTGTACAGCCATGCGACCCTCACGCGTCACTTCCAGGCGCTGGACGAGGCGTTTGCGGGCATCCCGCACCTCATCTGCTTTGCCCTCAAGGCCAACGCGAACCTGGCGGTGCTCCGGCTGTTCGCGGACCTGGGGGGCGGCCTGGACGTGGTTTCGGGTGGGGAGCTGTTCCGCGGCCTCAAGGCTGGGGTGCCCCCGCAACGGATCGTGTATGCCGGCGTCGGCAAGACCCGAGAGGAGATCGCCGCCGCGCTCAAGGCCGACATCCTGATGTTCAACGTGGAGTCGGAGCAGGAGCTGGAAACGCTCAACGCCGTTGCCATCGGACTGGGCCGCCGGGCGCGCGTCGCCGTCCGGGTGAACCCGGACGTGGATCCCAAGACGCACCCCTACATCTCCACCGGGCTCAAACAAAGCAAGTTCGGCATCGACATCGGCAAGGCGCTGGCGCTCTACGGAGTGGCCAGCCGGCTGCCCGGGCTCGAGGTGGCGGGCATCCACCAGCACATCGGCTCGCAGATCACCAGCGTGCAGCCGTTCGTGGACTCGCTGGCGAAGACCGCCGGCCTGGTCCGACAGCTCCGCGAGCGCGGCACCGCCATCCGCTACTTCGACATCGGCGGCGGCTTGGGCATCCGGTACAAGGACGAGGAGCCGCCGCTCCCTGCGGAGTACGCCCGGGCGCTCACCGGCGTCCTCGGCCTGCTCGGCGTCACGGTGGTGCTCGAGCCCGGGCGGATGCTGGTCGGGAACGCGGGCATCCTCGTGGCGCAGGTCCTCTACACGAAGCAGACGCCGGCCAAGCGCTTCCTGGTGGTGGACGCGGGGATGAACGACCTGGCCCGTCCCAGCCTGTACGGATCGCACCACGGCATCCAGCCCGTGCACCGGACGGCGGGGCGGCCGGAGATCACGGCGGACGTGGTGGGCCCCATCTGCGAGTCGGGCGACTTCCTGGCCAAGGACCGGGCCCTGCCCGACTTCGAGCCGGGGGAATGGATGGCGGTGATGTCGGCCGGGGCCTACGGGCACACCATGTCCTCGAACTACAACGCCCGGCCGCGCGCGCCCGAGGTGCTGGTGCGGGGCGACCGGTACTACGTGGTGCGCGAGCGCGAGACCTACGAGGACCTCGTCCGCGGCGAACGGACGTTGGACGAGCTGGCAGCGATGGAGCGGGATAGGCGGGGCTAGGGGGCCCGCCGGGACGGGCGGATCGCCCGGCCCGGGGGCTCGGCCTCCCAGGAGGTGTGGCAATGGCGAAGCCGGTGTTTCAGGGATCCATCGTGGCGTTGGTGACTCCGTTTCGGGACGGCAAGGTGGACGAGGCCACCCTCCGGTCCCTGGTGGAGTTCCAGATCGCGGGCGGGACCAACGGGATCGTCCCCTGCGGGACCACGGGCGAGTCGCCCACCCTGGATCACGACGAGCACAAGCGAGTGATCGACATCGTCATCGAGGCGACCCGGAAGCGCGTGCCGGTGATCGCAGGCACCGGATCCAACAGCACGGAGGAGGCGATCAGCCTCACCAGGCATGCCAAGCACGCGGGCGCCGATGCCGCCCTGATCGTCCTCCCCTACTACAACAAGCCGACGCAGCAGGGCCTGATCGCGCACTGCCGGGCCATCGCCGACGCGGCCGACCTGCCTCTCATTCTCTACAACATCCCCGGCCGGACCGGCGTCAACATGCTCCCCGAGACGGTGGCCCAGCTCGCCGACCATCCCAACATCGTCGGCATGAAGGAGGCCACGGGGAATCTGGAGCAGATGACCCAGGATATCGTCCTGTGCGGCGACAAGCTGAGCTTCCTCTCGGGCGATGACACGCTGACGCTGCCGCTGATGTCGGTGGGCGGGCGCGGGATCATCTCCGTGGTCGCGAACATCGTGCCCAAGGACGTCAGCGCCATGACCGGGGCGTTCCTCGGCGGGGACTGGAAGCGGGCGCGCGAGCTGCACCTCAAGCTCTTCCCGCTGTCGCAGGCCATGTTCTACGAGACCAACCCCATTCCGGTGAAGACGGCCCTGGCCATGATGGGGAAGATCCGGGAGGAGTTCCGCCTGCCGCTGTGCAGCATGACCGACGCGAATCGGAAGAAGCTCGAGGCGGCCCTGAGAAGCTATGGCATTCTCTAAGGATCAATGGCCAATGACGAATGACCAATGACCAAGGGTGGAACCGGATTTGGTCATTGGGATTTGGTCGCTGGGCATTTCCCAGGGAGGCTGCGATGATCAAGGCGGTCGTGGCGGGAGCGGCGGGGCGAATGGGGAAGCGGCTCATCGCCCTGCTCAGGGAGAGCTCGGAGTTTCACGTGGTGGGCGCCGTGGAGCGGGCGGGCCACGTGGACCTGGGGCGGGACGCGGGCGAGGCAGCCGGCAGCGGCCCCCTGGGGGTGCCCATCGTGGAGAGCATCGCCTCCGCCCTCGACGGGGCGCAGGTGCTGCTGGACTTCACGACCCCGGTGGCCGCCATGCGTCACCTGGAGGCGGCGAGTGAGGCCGGCGTGGCCATGGTGATCGGCACGACGGGCCTCACCGAGGCCGATCTCACGAGGGCCCGCGCGCTCACCGCGCGGATCCCGTGCGTGCGGTCCCCCAACATGAGCGTGGGGGTGAACGTCCTGTACGGCATCCTGGCGCAGGTGGCCCGGACGCTGGGGGACGGCTACGATATCGAGGTGATCGAGGCGCACCACCACTTCAAGAAGGACGCCCCCAGCGGGACCGCCGAGCGGATGGCCCAGGTCCTGGCGGAGGCCTTGGGGCGCGACCTGAAGCAGGTCGGCACCTACGGCCGGTTCGGGATGGTGGGGGAGCGGCCGCCCAAGGAGATCTGGGTGCACGCCATCCGCGCGGGGGACATCGTGGGTGAGCACACCATCCTCTTCGGGGGCATGGGCGAGCGGATCGAGATCACGCACCGCGCGCAGAGTCGGGACAACTTCGCCTGGGGGGCCATCCGGGCCGCGAAGTGGGTCGTGGGGCAGCCGCCCGGCTTGTACAGCATGCTGGACGTTCTGGGACTGAAATAGCCCATGGCTCATGGCAAGAACGGTTCCCCCCATGCCTCTGCGCCACGAGCCAAGCGCCGCAAATCACCGATCGCTTGAGGAGCGAGGAAAGCATGGGATCCTACACGCAGGCACAGCGACTGCTGACACTGCCGCCGTACCTCTTTGCCGAGCTGGATCGGCTGAAGCAGGAGCAGATCAAGAAGGGCGTGGACATCATCAGCCTGGGGATCGGGGATCCCGACCTCCCGACGCCGCCCCACATCATCGAGGCGCTGGCCCAGGCGGCGCAGGATCCCGCGAATCACCAGTACCCGTCCTATGAAGGGATGCTCCGCTTCCGCAAGGCGGCGGCCGACTGGTACCGGTCGCGCTTCGGCGTGGCGCTGGATCCCGCCACCGAGGTCCTCGCGCTCATCGGCTCCAAGGAAGGCATCGGCCATCTCCCGCTGGCCTTCATCGATCCCGGCGACGTCGTCTTGATGCCGGACCCGGCTTACCCCGTCTACCAGGCGGGCACGCTGTTCGCGGGCGGTGAAGCCTACTGCATGCCGCTCACGCCGGGGCGGCATTTCCTCCCGGACCTCGCGGCGATTCCCGCGGACGTGCTCAAGCGGGCCAGGATCCTGTGGCTCAACTACCCGAACAATCCCACGGGGGCGGTGGCCCCGAGGGAGTTCCTGGTGGAGGCCGTGGAGTTCGCGCGCCGGCACCGCCTGATCCTGGCGCACGACGCCCCCTACTCCGAGATTGCCTTCGACGGCTACCGACCCGAGAGCATCCTGAGCATCCCGGGTGCCAAGGAGGTGGCGATCGAGTACCACTCGGTCTCCAAGACCTACAACATGACCGGCTGGCGGATCGGATTCGCCGTGGGCAATGCGGAGATTCTCGCCGGCCTGGGCCGCGTGAAGCAGAACCTGGACTCCGGCGTCTTCCAAGCGGTGCAGTATGCCGCGATTGCCGCGCTCACCGGATCGCAGCAGTGCGTGGCCGACAACTGTCGCATTTGGCAGGAGCGTCGGGACGTCTTGATCGCGGCCCTGCGCGAGAGGGGGTTCCGCATCGATCCGCCGAAGGCCACCTTCTACCTCTGGGTGCCGGTGCCGAAGGGATTCACCTCCAAGAGCTTCTGCCTGGAGCTCCTGTTCAAGGCCGGGGTGGTGGTGACGCCGGGCAACGGCTTCGGGCCGACGGGTGAAGGTTTCGTGCGGGCGGCCTTCACCGTGAAGGCGGACCGGCTCCGCGAAGCCATGGAGCGCGTGAAGAAGCTGGGCATCCGCGGCGCTTGACCGAAGAGCCGGGAGGGGTGAGGGTGAGGCCCCTTACGCCTCACGAGTCGCCTATGGATCGGATCCTCCTGAGCGGTATTCAGTTCTACGGGTACCACGGTGTGTACCCGGAAGAGCAGCGGCTCGGCCAGCGCTTTCTGGTGGACGTCGAGCTGTGCCTGGACCTCGCGGGGGCCGCGGCCGCGGATGACGTCTCCCGCGGCGTCGACTACAGCCAGGTGTATACGGCCGTGCTGGAGGTCGGCACGCGGGAGCGATTCAAATTGCTGGAGGCGCTGGCGGCTCGCATCGCAGCGACCCTCCTGGAGCGGTTCCCCGTGCGCCAGGTCACGGTGCGCGCGACCAAGCCCGCCCCCCCGCTCCCTGGGCCGATCGGGGGTGTGACGGTGGAGGTCACGCGGCCGTGATGGCCCGGGCTTTCATCGGGATCGGGTCCAACCTGGGCGATCGGCAGCAGCACTGTGCCCGTGCGCAAGAGGGACTCGCCCGCCTCCCTCGGACCACGCTGGTGCGCGCGTCCCCCTTCATCGAGACGGATCCGCAGGAGGGTGTCGCGGGCGGCCCCTTCCTGAACGGCGTGGCCGAGATCCAGACGGAGCTTGCCCCGCACGTCCTCCTCGGCCACCTGCAGGCGCTCGAGGCGGCCACGGGCCGGGCAACGCCTCACCCCCCCGGGTCGGCGCGCCCCATCGATCTCGACATCCTCCTCTACGGGAATTGCCTCGTCAACTCGCTCGACCTCACGATTCCGCATCCGCGCATGGCGGAGCGTCGGTTCGTCTTGGAGCCTCTCGTGGCGATCGCTCCCGACGTTCGCCATCCGGTTCTCCAAGTGACGGCCGAGACGCTCCTCCGGCGCCTCGGGGCGACAGCTTGGGTGGATCCCAAAGGAGTGGCGCGGTGAAGACTCCCGGGAAGCCTCCCCGGTACATCGTCGTGGAAGGTCCAATCGGCGTGGGGAAGACCAGCCTCGTGGACCGGCTGGCAGAGCGGCTGGGCGCGCGGAAGGTTCTGGAGGTGGCCGACGACAATCCCTTCCTGGCGAGTTTCTACGAGGATCGCGCCCGCTATGCCTTCCAGACACAGCTCTGGTTCCTCCTCAATCGGTTCCGCCGGCAGCAGGAAATGGCGCAGTGGGACCTCTTCCGTCAGACGCTGGTGGCGGACCACCTCTTCGCCAAGGACAAGATCTTCGCCTACCTGAACCTGGAGGATCACGAGCTGGCACTCTACGAGCGCATTCACGCGCTGCTCACCGTGCAGGTCCCGACGCCGGACCTGGCGATCTTCCTGCAGGCGAACACCGACGCCCTCCTCACGCGGATCGCCCATCGGGGGAAGCCCTACGAGCGCGAGATTTCCCGGAAGTACCTGGAGGACCTGAACGCCGCCTACACGCACTTCTTTTTCC